>JAZOBY010000097.1:0-40730 GCA_045596215.1 Faecousia sp. | reverse complement strand
CCCCTATGCGGACCGGGCCATCGTGATGGATGGCGGTAAGGTCATTGCAAATGATACCCCCCGAAATATAGGTAAGCTTTTGTATGAGCAGAAAAATGATATGTTTGCGGCTATGCCTACCCCTGTCCGGGTGTTCTACGGTTCAAATGGCAACGGCGATTGTCCCCTGACCGTCCGGGAAGGCAGAACCTGGCTCAGCAAAACCTATCCGGAACCTACGATATCCACTCTGCCTGCGGAGGAACTGGATGATGAAATCGAGAAACCTGCCCTGTCTTTGAAAGAACTGTGGTTCCGGTACGAAAAGGACAGCCCGGATGTACTTCGGGGCGTATCTGCAGAAGTCCCCACAGGCACTCTGTATGCTATCGTGGGTGGCAATGGTGCAGGTAAGTCTACCACCTTAAAGGCAGTTTGCGGTATTTGCAAGCCTTACCGTGGCAAGGTGAAGGTGTTCGGTAAGCCGGTCGAGAAATACAAGGCTGCAGAGCTGTTCGGTGGCTGCCTTGCTATGCTGCCCCAAGACCCCAAGAGCCTGTTCGTCAAGAAAACCGTTCGGGAAGATCTTGCGGAAATGACCAAGGATGAAAAGAGAATTGCGGAGATTGCGGCAATTTGCGAAATTGAGAGTCTGCTGGGCAGCCATCCCTATGACCTCTCCGGAGGTGAACAACAGCGTGCCGCTTTGGCAAAGGTGCTGCTGACCAATCCGAAGCTCCTTTTGCTGGACGAGCCTACCAAGGGTATCGACAGCTTCTTTAAGGAAAAGCTGGCAACCATCCTGTGTAAATTGAAGGAACAAGGCATTACCATCGTCATGGTTTCTCACGATGTGGAGTTTTGTGCCAAGTTCGCGGATATGGTATCCATGTTCTTTGACGGGCAGATGCTGACCACCGACACACCCCGCCGTTTCTTCGGCAACAACAGCTTCTATACCACCGCCGCTAACCGTATGAGCCGCCATGTGTTTTCTATGGCCGTCACTGCGGAAGATGTGGTGGAGCTGTGCCGTCAGAACAAGGAGGCCGCAGTATGAAAAAATCAAACATTGCAACCTTGATCGTATTTTTTCTGCTGATTCCCATTACATTGTTTTTCGGCAGCAAACTGCCCGGTCGAGGCTACTACATCACCGGCACCGCTATTATCATTGAATTGATGATTCCTTTCTTTATGGCATTTGAGGGCAGACGTCCCCAGGCAAGAGAACTGGTGGTCATTGCGGTCATGTGTGCCATTGCGATTGCCGGTCGTGCGGCGATTCCAATTCCCAATTTCAAGGCTATTTTCGCAATCATTATGCTTAGTGGTATCGCTTTCGGCCCGGAAGCAGGTTTTATGGTAGGTGCTATTTCTGCTTTCGCCAGTAACTTTTTCTACGGTCAAGGTGCCTATACACCATGGCAGATGATGGCCTACGGTGCCGGCGGTATGCTAGCAGGCTTCTGTTTTGCCAAAGGCAGACTCCCCCAAAAGCCTTTGGTCATGGGGGTATTCGGCTTTTTGGCAACAATCCTCTGGGTTGGACCGCTTCTGGATTGCTCTCACATTTTCCTGATGATCAGTGCCATCAACTGGGATTCTATTATTGCGGCGTTTGTTTCCGGTTTCCCTGTGAATCTCAGTCAAGGAATCTGCACCGTACTGGTTATGCTGCTGTTTGGCAGACCGTTACTTGACAAGCTGGACCGGATCAAGGTGAAATACGGCATGATGGAGGGCGAAAATGGGCTTTGAAAAATGCCATCCGGCGGTGAATTTCATCTATTTTACCACCGTAATTGCCGGGATGATCGTATTTCAGCATCCCATCTTTCTGCTGATATCTTTTGTGTGTGCTTTTATATACAGCATCAAGCGGAATGGCTGGAAAGCAGTAGTGTTTAATGCTGTGCTTCTGCCATTGGTAGCTGCATTTGCTCTGTACTACAGCAGCTACAATCATTTTGGTGTTACGGTGCTGCAGCAAAATATGATTGGCAACAATATGACACTGGAAAGCCTTGTGTACGGTTTCGTTTTAGGTCTTGTGATTGCAGGTGTGCTGATTTGGTTTTCTTGTGTATACTCTGTGTTTACCACAGACAAAGTAGTGTACCTCTTTGGCAAAGTCAGCCCCCGTCTTTCTCTGTTTCTGGCGATCATTTTACGGATGGTGCCGAGAATTAAAAAGGAAGCTAAGAAGATGAACACTGCACAGCGAGGAATCGGCAGAGGTGCCAATCAAGGCAATGTCTTTCAGCGGTTGCGTAACAGTATTCGCATTCTTTCTATGTTGATAACTTGGACGATTGATTCCCTGACCCTTGTTTCAGAATCCATGCGCAGCCGGGGCAGCTCCCTGCGGGGCAGAAAGGCTTTTTCCATCTATCGCTTTGACAACCGGGATCGGGCCTATGTGGTGGGTAACTTTGCCTGCCTGACTGTGATTTTTATGGCGGTCATGCTGAGGCAAACAGATATTCTCTACGATCCCCGGATTATTATGAACCCGATTACTGCTATGTCCTACCTGTTCTATGCCGGTTATGCCGTCTTTTGTCTGATGCCTTTGGGATTGGAACTGTGGACGGAATACCGATTCTGGAAGGCAAGAAGGACTTTATAAATATATTGCTAACAAAAACACATCCACCGGAAGCCGGAGGTTTTGACTTTTTGCTGTCATATTGCTGTCAATAGCAAAACGAGAACTCAAGAAGTGCTTGATATCTAAGGATTTTCCAGTCGCAGGGTTATTCCCACTCGATGGGGATTTTTGGCTTTGTAGATATGTAGTGGTTGCTGGTATACTAGCATTCGAGATGTAGTGCTATTATACCAGTTGTTTTGTTTTACTTAAGCTTTGTTGGTCAAAAGTTGGTCACAGTTTTTGGGAGATACGGAGCAAATTTTGCTTTGCAATACACCAGCAATTTGACCACTTTATATACTTCGATACCTACCTTGTTCATTTTATCACAATTAGAAATATCTCAGGGGCGGGAAAAATGTAGGATTGTTTTTCGTTCCGTCGATTGCTCCGCATACATTTTATCTGCATACTCATACGTTATGCAGTGAATAATTATATGGTATTTTAACCAAAATTTCTTTGTAAAAATGTAGGAATAGGGCATATTGCAGAAAATGAAAACAAATGTCTCTGAAGTGTTGACAACTTATTTGCACAAGTGTATAATCCAATGCATAAATATTTAATGTTTTTTGGCAAGAAATTGGGAGGGAACATTATGAACAAAGAAAACATCAAAAAAGTCGTACTGGCATACTCCGGCGGTCTGGATACATCCATCATTATCCCTTGGCTGAAAGAAAACTATAACAACTGCGAAATCATTGCCGTTGCCGGTAATGTTGGCCAGGCGGACGAACTGGACGGCCTGGAAGAAAAGGCTTTGGCAACCGGCGCATCTAAGTTGATCGTGGCTGATCTGGTAGATGAGATGGTGGACGAGATCATCATCCCCGCTATGAAGATGGATGCCAAGTACGAGACTTACCTTCTGGGAACTGCCTTTGCCCGTCCTGTTATCGGCAAGAAACTGGCTGAGTTAGCTCTGGCTGAGGGTGCGGATGCTATTTGCCACGGTGCAACCGGTAAGGGAAATGATCAGGTTCGTTTTGAGCTGGCCATCAAGCGTTTTGCTCCAGAGATGAAGATCATCGCCCCCTGGCGTGAGTGGGATATCAAGTCCCGTGACGAGGAAATCGACTACGCCGAGGCCCATAATGTCCCCTTGAAGATCAGCCGGGAGACCAACTACTCCAAGGATAAGAACCTGTGGCACCTAAGCCACGAAGGTCTGGATCTGGAAGATCCCGCCAACGAGCCCCAGTACGAGAAGCTGGGCTTCCTGGAAATGGGTGTTTCCCCCATGCAGGCTCCCGATGTTCCCACCTACGTGACCATCGACTTTGAGGCTGGTGCACCGGTTGCTTTGAACGGCGAGAAGATGAAGGCTTCCCAGATCATCGCCGAGCTGAACAAGGTGGGTGGTGCCAACGGCATCGGCATTATCGACATCGTCGAGAACCGCTTGGTTGGCATGAAAGACCGTGGCGTGTACGAGACCCCCGGCGGCACCATTTTGTACTTTGCCCACAATCAGCTGGAAATGCTGACTGTGGATAAGGACACCCTCCACGTCAAACAGAAGCTGGCTGTAGATTACGCCGACTTGATCTACAACGGCAAGTGGTATTCCCCTCTGCAGGAGGCACTGACCGCTTTTGCTAATGAATCCAACAAGTTTGTTACCGGCTCTGTTAAGCTTAAGCTGTACAAGGGCAACATCATCCCCGCCGGTACCACCTCTCCCTATTCTCTGTACTCCGAGAGTCTGGTGACCTTTGACGAGAGTGATTACGACCAGAAGCAGGCTGAAGGCTTCATTAATTTGTGGGGTCTACCTACTCAGGTGCAGGCACTGCGCGAGCGTGGTAAACTGTAAAAAAATAAGGAGTGGCCGATATGGCTAAGATGTGGACCGGTGTTACCGCCGGCGTAACCGACAGCATTGCGGACGATTTTAATTCGTCTATCCACTTTGACTGCAAAATGTATAAAGAGGATATCACCGGCTCCATGGCCCATGCGGCAATGCTGGCAGGCAAGGGGATCATCTCTCAAAAGGACGCCGACCTTCTGATCGACGGTCTGCAGGGGATCCTGAACGACCTGGAATCCGGAACGCTGAAACTTGACCTTTCCTGCGAAGATATCCATATGTTTGTTGAGCAGGTTTTGACCGAGCGCATTGGTGATACCGGCAAAAAATTACATACGGCACGAAGCCGAAATGATCAGGTGGCACTGGATCTTAGAATGTTCCTGAGAAGCCGGATAGATGAGATCGTCGATCTTACCAAAGATGCAATTGCTGCTATCTACGAGCAGGCTGAGGCCAATAAGACCGTGATCATGCCGGGTTACACCCACCTACAGCGGGCACAGCCCATCCTCTTTAGTCACCACATTCTGGCTTACGCCATGATGTTGCTGCGGGATCTGGATCGGCTTGCCGATTGCCGCAAGCGAATGAATGTTTCACCCATCGGCAGCTGTGCACTGGCCGGCACAACTTACGATACTGACCGGGAATTTGAAGCAAAGCAGCTTGGCTTTGACAGCATTTGCCTCAACTCTATTGACGGCGTTTCCGACCGGGATTTCTGCCTGGAACTGATGAGCGATCTGGCTATCTTAATGATGCACCTGAGCCGCTTCAGCGAGGAGATCATCCTCTGGGCCAGCTGGGAGTTCAAGTTTATCGCCCTCAGCGATTCCTACACCACCGGCTCATCCATTATGCCCCAGAAAAAGAACCCCGATATGGCAGAACTGATCCGGGGCAAAACCGGCAGAGTTTACGGCGATCTGATGGCCTTGCTGACCACGATGAAGGGCCTGCCCCTTGCTTACAATAAGGATATGCAGGAGGATAAGGAGGCGGTCTTTGATGCCGTAGATACCGTGGTGCAATGTCTGCAGGTGTTCGCACCGATGCTGTGCACAATGAAGACGATCCCCGAAAATATGAAAAAGGCAGCACAAGGCGGCTTTATCAATGCCACAGACCTGGCCGACTACTTGGTTAAGAAGGGTATGCCTTTCCGCAGTGCTTACAAGCTGTCTGGGCAACTGGTGGCCAAGTGTATTCAGGACGGTGGTGTTCTGGAAGACCTACCGCTGGAAAGCTACCGGGAATTCAGCGAACTCTTTGAAGAGGATTTGTATAGTGAAATCGATCTGCTTACCTGCGTGCAGAAGCGGATCAGTAGGGGCGGCACCTGCATCGCCTCTGTGGAGCAGCAGCTCCAATATGTGCAGGAAAAATTGAAGTAATTCAGGAGGAACAACATATGTTTAAGAAGATTATTGCACTGACCTTGGCGATCGTGATGATCGCAGTTTGTATGACCGCATGCGGAACAAAGCCCCTGACAGTTGCGGATGTCCAAAAGGCCGGCAAACTGGTCATCGGCACCAGCCCCGATTTCCCGCCTTTTGAATCTCTGGCAACCGACGGCTCTGTGGAAGGTATTGAGATCGAGATTATGGAACTGATCTGTAAGGAACTGGGCGTGGAACTGGAGATCAAGCAGATGGACTTTGACTCCGTTCTTCCCGGTGTGCAGGCCGGCAAATTCAATGTCGGCGTTTCCGGTATTTCCGTGACTCCCGAGCGGGAGAAGAACACCCTGTTCTCCGTTCCTTACTGCCTTGCCGCACAGGCAATCGTGGTAACCAGTGACAGTGCCATCACAGGTAAGGCTGATTTGGCGGGCAAAACCGTTTCTGTCCAGACCGGTACTACTGCGGAAGAATTCTGCATGAAAAACGGCTATACCGTTAAGGCCTACTCTGCCAACGCCGATGCTGAGCTGGCTTTGACCACCGGAAAGGTGAGTGCATGGGTTATCGATGATCTGACTGCCGCAGAAATGGTAGCGGCTTACAACGCAGAGCATCCCGATGCACCGCTGGTTGTCCTGGATGAAGCGATGACCACTGAGCCCTATGCTTTCGCATTTGCAAAGGGCAACGACGAGCTGGTCGGCAAGATCAACGAGATTTTGAACAAGCTCCTGGCTGACGGAACCATCGCTGACATCTTTGAAAAATACAACGCACCTTACACTGCACCCCAGAATTAAACTGCACAGACAGTGAAGGGATAGAGCCCTTGCGGCCCTATCCCTTGCTTTCACGAAGAGAAAAGGAGACAAGACAATTGAACGCATGGTTTGAAAAACTGCACGAAACCTTCATTGAAAGCGGCGGCTATCGCTATATCATCGAGGGTTTTCAAAATACGATTACCATTACACTGGGTGCACTGTTGATCGGTGTTGTGATTGGTTCGCTGATTGCTATCATCAAGTATTTTGCTGAAGAATCCCCAAAGTTGCGGCCTTTGGCATGGCTGTGTGACCTGTATACCACCGTCATCCGCGGCATACCCATTACCGTTTTGCTTTTGATCTTCTCTTTCATAATCATGGTAACGGCAGCGGATTTAACCGTTGCGATTCTCGCTTTCGGTATCAATTCTGGTGCCTATATGGCAGAACTGATCCGCAGTGGTATCAATGCCGTTGACAAAGGACAGATGGAAGCCGGACGCAGTTTGGGTATGTCCCGGGCTCAGGCCATGCGTAAGGTAATTTTTCCTCAGGCTATCCGGTATATCCTGCCCGCCATCGGTAACGAGCTGATTGCCCTTTTGAAGGAGACCTCTGTTGCCGGTTACGTTACCATCGTGGATTTGACCCGGGCGGGAAACCTGATCCGCAATAACACCCATGATGCCCTGAACCCCCTGCTGTTGGTTGCACTGATCTATTTGACCCTGGTGGTTGTGCTGACCAGTCTGCTGGGCGTGTTGGAAAGGAAGTTGGCGAAGAATGATAAGGGTTGAGAATTTGTGCAAAAGCTTTCAGGGCCTTTCTGTTCTGAAGGATATAAATGTGACCATTAACAAAGGCGATGTGGTTTGCGTAATCGGCCCCTCCGGCTCCGGGAAATCCACATTCCTCCGTTGTTTGAACATGCTGGAGAAACCTACCAGCGGAAAAATTTATTTTGACGGTGTTGATTTAGCTGCACCAAAAACAAATCTGAACTTTCACCGACAAAAAATGGGTATGGTGTTCCAGCAGTTTAATTTGTTCCCCAATATGACTGTTTTGGAGAACCTGACCTGCGCACCAATGATGCTGAAGAAAATTCCCAAGGCTGAGGCCGAGGCCACCGCCACGGAACTTTTGAGTCGTGTGGATCTTGCTGACCGGGCCAATACATATCCTAACAAGCTCTCCGGCGGACAAAAGCAACGTGTGGCTATCGTGCGTGCTCTTTGTATGAACCCCGATGTTATGCTATTTGACGAGCCAACCTCCGCATTGGACCCGGAAATGGTTGGCGAAGTACTGGACGTTATGAAATCTCTGGCGAAAAAGGGTATGACTATGGTGGTGGTTACCCACGAAATGGGTTTTGCCCGGGAGGTGTCCAACCGGGTGCTATTCCTGGATGATGGCGTAATCGCCGAGGACGGCACACCGGAGGAGATTTTCGGCAATCCCAAGTGTGAGCGGCTGAAAACATTCCTTGCAAAAGTTCTATAATGGGAGGCGTTTTATGAAAGGCAAACATTTTCTGAAACTGCTGGATCTGACCCCGGAGGAAATTTCACAACTACTGGTATCCGCCGCAGATTTTAAGGCAAAGAAAAAAGCCGGTATTCCCCATAAGCTCTGCGAAGGCAAGAATATCGTGTTGCTGTTTGAAAAGGATTCTACCAGAACCCGCTGTGCCTTTGAGGTAGCCGGTGCGGACCTGGGTATGTCCGTTACCTATCTCGGACCCAGCGGCTCCCAGATGGGCAAGAAAGAATCCATTGCCGACACCGCCCGAGTCTTGGGCCGTATGTACGAAGGTATCGAATACCGTGGCTTCGGCCAGGCAATTGTGGAGGAGCTTGCAAAATATGCGGGCGTTCCCGTTTGGAACGGCCTGACAAACGAATTCCATCCCACTCAGATTCTGGCAGATTTTTTGACGATTCGGGAGCATTTTGGCGTTCTTAAGGGCAAAAAGCTTGTCTATTGCGGCGACGCACGTTTCAACACGGGCAATTCTCTCATGGTCGGTTGTGCCAAGATGGGTATGCACTTTGTTGCCTGTGCACCGGAAAGCTATTTTCCTGACAAGCACCTTATCGATCAGTGCAGTGAGATTGCAAAAGAAACCGGTGCTGTGCTGGAATTCATTACCGATCCCATGATTGCAACCAAAAATGCGGATGTCATCTACACCGATGTTTGGGTCTCCATGGGTGAACCGGACAGTGTTTGGAAAGAGCGGATTGAGGCATTGAAGCCCTATCAGGTCAACAAGGCTATGATGGACAACGCCGGCCCGCAATGCCGTTTCATGCATTGCCTTCCCGCTTTTCACGATCTGAATACCATTATTGGAAAGCAGATTCACGAGAAATTCGGCATAGACTGCATGGAGGTCACCGACGAAGTGTTTGAAAGTGCTCAGTCCATTGTGTTTGACGAAGCCGAAAACCGGATGCACACCATCAAAGCCGTCATGGCTGCAACCTTGTGAAAATCCGCTAAGTCCATGGAATTTGTGATTAATGTTTGCCGTTGAAGGTGTTGCAATTATGATGAGATTATTACTGTGCTTGGCGTAGCAGATTTTATTCCAAGATAAAAAAGAGCTATCTGATCCAACGGGAATCAGATAGCTCTTTACTGTTTTGAAAAATTTGATTGTGATATTATTCCCACTCGATGGTTCCGATGGGCTTGGGTGTCAAATCGTACAGCACACGGTTGATGCCCTCCACCTCAGTGGTGATGCGGCTTGTGATCTTGTGCAGAACCTCGTAGGGGATCTCTTCGATGGTGGCGGTCATGGCATCGGTGGTGTTCACCGCCCGGATGATGGCCGGCCAGCCTTCATAACGCTTGCCATCCTTCACACCCACACTCTTAAAATCAGGCACAGCAATAAAATACTGCCATACCTTTCCTGCCAGACCGTTCTTGTCAAATTCCTCCCGGAGAATGGCATCAGCCTCTCTCAGTGCGTGCAGGCGATCACGGGTGATGGCACCCAGACACCGCACGCCCAGGCCGGGGCCGGGGAAGGGCTGACGGTAGACCATGGCATGGGGCAGGCCCAGGGCTTCGCCCACCACACGGACCTCGTCCTTGTAGAGCAGCTTCACCGGCTCTACCAGTTCCATCTGCATATCCTCCGGCAGGCCGCCTACGTTGTGGTGAGCCTTCACACCGTCGGATTCCAGAATGTCGGGGTAAATCGTACCCTGTGCCAGGAAAGAAATGCCTTCCAATTTGGCAGATTCTTCGTCAAAAACCTTGATAAATTCGTTGCCGATGATCTTACGCTTCTTTTCCGGCTCGGCTACGCCGGCCAGCAGATCCAGAAAACGGTCGGTGGCGTCGATGTAAATCAGGTTGGCATCCAGCTCCTTGCCGAACACCTCAATGACCTGCTCGCTTTCGCCCTTACGCATCAGGCCGTGGTTCACGTGGACGCAGACCAGCTGACGGCCGATGGCCTTGATCAGCAGAGCTGCCACTACGGACGAATCCACGCCGCCGCTGAGAGCCAGCAGAACCTTTTTGCTGCCTACCTGGGCACGGATTTCGGCCACCTGCTCAGCGATAAATGCCTCTGCCAGGGCGGGAGTGGTGATTCTTTCCATGGATGCGGGACGAATGTTGTTAGCCATACTGAGTCCTCCATTAATTTCCAAAATATAGGATTATTATATACCCGACTTTTTTCGAATGCAAGAAAAAATTATAAAAATTATTTTACCAGGGAAAGCTGAGAAAAAGGAGGGGAAATCATGAAAAAAGAAGAAAAGCAGGAAGAAACGAAACCGATTCCCTGGGAAGTGGCAGACCCCAAACCCCCGGTGATCCAATCCGGCCATCTGCAACAGCGGAAAGTGAATTAGGAAATCTCCAGCGGACGCAAAACGCCGTAGGCGGTAAAACGGGTATCCAGTAGATCTGTCAGAAATACCAGTTGTGTCTCCGCCGTCTCCAAATTCAAAGAGGCAACCAGACCGGGAATATCCGCCGCGGCTACATCTTCCAGATACAGCCGACAACGGCTGCCCGGCAATGTGATCTGGGAACTGACAAAAGACACCGCAAAGCTGTCCGTGCCGCAGGCCTGTACCAAGGTTTCCGCGGCACTGTTCAGTGCCTCCAATTTGTCCCCGCTGAACTTGATTTTTTCTGTGTTGGGGAAGCGGAAATCGTCGAAAAGTACCTCATCAAAGCCCAGATCCTTCACTTCGGAGACGATCTGCACCAGATAATTCAGCGTGCCGGTGGATGCGGGATTAAACCAATAGTGGGAAAGTCCCTGGATGCTCACATCCTCCCACAGCGAGCCGTTGCCCCCAGCTAGGGGCAGGCCGTAGGGCACTCTGCCCATTTCGTCTTCAAGGAAATACCAGCGATCCCGGAATGCGGGGAAACGGGCGATCAGGTAGCAGTTTTTGGCCTGCAAATCCCGGATCAGGGCATCCACAGCGGCGGTGTCCACCTTGTTCGCGGCCCGGCCAAAGGAAGAAGTGTAGTAAAACTCGCCCCGGACGTTGCGAACATCCAGAAGCACCGTCGAACCCTCGGGAAGGGCCTCCAACGCGGCCTTTGTGGCGGCAAATTTGTCGGATTTCAGCATATCCGCAGTGACGGTGCAGCCTTCCAGCTTGTTCAGCGTTTCTGAGGGGAGGTTATCTAAATCGTCCGTATTGCCGTAGGAGATGGAAACGTTGTTTCCACCCTCCGGCGGACGGGCAATTTCACCCTCAGCGTGGTCAAAGGTGAGGGAAAAATCCAGCTTTGCCCCGTCGTCGGTATACACCACATACCGGCTCAGCCACAGCATCCACGCCCCAAAGGCGACGATGCAGACCAGGGCCAGGACGGCGGTGGTGATGAAAAAGCGTTGCAGTCCTCGGCGGACGCGGTAAGGAATGGTCATAAGGCTTATCTTTTGGCGATGATACACCGCCAATCCTCCTTGGATTTGGTTTCGATAACGGTCAATCCGGCTTTTTGGAGTGCGGCAGTTACATCGTCAAGCCGCTTGTCCAGGATGCCGGAGCAGATCAAAATGCTGTGTTCCTGTAAAAATGCGGGGAGCGTGGGGGCAAGATGGATGATCACATCTGCCACGATGTTTACCAGCACCATGTCGTAATTTTGGGTATTCAGCTGCTGCATCAGCCGCTTGTCCGCGGTAACATCGCCGGTGCAGGCGGTAAACTCCGGTGCGGCGAAGCCGTTGTAAGCGGCGTTTTCCCGGGCGATGTCCTCTGCTTTTGGGTCGATGTCCACGCCGGTGGCACTTGCCGCACCCAGACGCAGGGCGGAAATGGAGAGGATACCGCTTCCGCTGCCCAAGTCCAGGCAATGACTGCCGGGCGTAAGACGCTGTTCCATGGCTTCCATCACCATCTGTGTGGAGGGGTGGGCACCGGTGCCGAAGGTCAGACCGGGGTCCAGAATCACCGGGGTGCGGCCGCTTTCGTCGGTATCCGCCAGCCAGTAGGGCAGAACGATGAGCTTTTCGCCCACTTCCACAGCAGGATAATGCTCCTGCCAGCTGTTTTCCCAGTCCGTTTCCGGCAGGGCGGTTACGGTCATATCCAGCCCCATGCTTTGCAGACGGGAAAGACTTTGGGTGTCCGTTTCGTCCAGATACAGCTTGATGTGGGAAAGACCCTGTAATTGCTGCTGTAACTGCTCGTCGATATAGTCCCAACATGCCCGGTTTTCTTCCAGAAAATCTTCAAATTGGGACTGGTCTTCCAGTACCAGTTCAGAAAAACCGGCGGCGGTGAGCATAGCCGCGGTATCATCGATGGAATCGGCGGTGGTAGAAACGGTGATTTCCAGCCATGCCATAATAACGCCTCCTGTAATTTGTAATGTAGAACACTTGGCTGCCCCGTCGGGAAGCACTCATTAATTTCGCAAATCGTTCGTACTTCGTATGTCATTCCGAGCCAGTGCGCACACTGGCGTGGGAATCCGTTCCCCAGCGCCTCCTTAGAGGCGCATGGCACCTTTGGTGCCACAAAAGATGCGGATTGCCACACCAGTGACCCGAGGTCACTGGTTCGCAATGACATGTTTGGAACATTATGCGATTTAATCAGCACTTCCTTTGAAAAAGGCAGGTGGGCTTATTGTGTATTTCCTCCATTGTACCCCATCCTGGCAAAATTCGCAACCGGAAAGATGTTAAATTTCTTGGGGGCACTTCCTATTTTGGAAAAACTGTTATATAATAGGACTACTACATGAAAAGGAGTCCCAGTATGGAATCCATAGTTTTGCCCGGCGGTATACAATTTTACAGTTATCGGGATACCCGGTTTAAGCAAGGGGCACTGAGCATTCAGTTCGTCGGCCCCATGGAAAAAGAGAAATCCGCTTGCAATGCCTTGCTTCCGGCGGTGCTGCTCCGGGGAACGGAAAAACATCCCGACCTTAGGAGTATCACGCTGCGGCTGGATGATCTTTACGGTGCGTCCGTCAGTGCGTCAGTACGTCGCGTGGGCGATTATCAGACCACCGGCCTGTACTGCAATTTCATGGAAGACAAATTCGCCCTGGATGGGGATGAGATCCTGGCACCCATGCTGGATTTTGTTTTTGAACTGCTGTTGGAACCGGTGACGGAAGAGGGCGGATTTTCCAAGAATTTTGTGGAAAGCGAAAAGAAAAATCTCATCTCCACCATCGAGACGGAGTTTAACGACAAGCGGGTCTATGCCGGCTCCCAGCTGCTGAAAAATATGTGCCGGGAAGACCCCTTTGGCTTGCCCCGTCTGGGGGAAAAAGCGGACGTGGAGAAAATCACGGCACAAGGACTCTATGCGCATTACCAAGCATTGCTGAAAAAAAGCCCGGTACGGGTGTTTTACGTGGGAAGTGCGGCCGGGAAAAAGGTGGCGGATCTGCTGAAAAAGCAGTTCGGCCGCATTCAAAGAGAGCCCGTTTCCCTGCCGCCCCAGACCGCTCTGCGGTGCGGAAAAGAAAGCCATGAGACGGAAGTGCTGGACGTTGCCCAGGCAAAATTGTGCATGGGATTTGCCACTCCCGTCACCAATCGCACAGAGGATTTTGCGGCTATGCAGGTGCTTAATGCCGTATTTGGCGGCGGAATGACCAGCAAGCTATTTATGAACGTGCGGGAAAAAATGTCCCTTTGTTACAGCATCGGCTCCGTGTATTACGGCACCAAGGGCCTGATAACGGTTTCTGCCGGTGTGGACGGACAGGACGAAGAAACCGCCCGCCGGGAGATTTTGGCCCAACTGGAAGCCTGCAAAAATGGAGACATCACGCCGGAAGAATTGGCGGCGGCCAAGGAGGGCGTGCTGTCGGCTCTGCGTACGGTGCATGATTCCCCCGGTGCCATTGAAGCTTACTATGCCACCGCCGCCCTCAGCGGCCTGGCCGCAGAACCCCAGGCCCGTGCCCGGACCATCCGTGCTGTGACGGTGGAAGATGTGGCAAGGGTGGCAAATACACTTTCCTATCATTCCAGTTTCTTGCTGAAAGGAGCAGGCCAATGACCACAACCTATTATGAAAAACTGGATGAGACTGTCCACAGCCATATCTGCCAAAACGGCTTGACCGTCAGGGTGGTCCACCGGCCGGGATTTACCCGGAAAATGGCCTATTTTGTTACGGATTTCGGGGCTGTTCACGCGGATTTTGAACTTGAAGGCAAAACCTATCACGTCCCGGCGGGCATTGCCCACTTTTTGGAGCACAAAATGTTCGAGTTGCCGGAACGGGATGTGTCGGCGGAGTTTGCGGCTTTGGGTGCAAACGTCAACGCCTTTACCAGCTATGACATGACCGCCTATTATTTCACCTGCTCGGAGAATTTCCGGGAAAGCCTGGAGCTTTTGCTGGAATTTGTCTCCACGCCCTATTTTCCTGAGGAGAGCGTGCAGCGGGAAATGGGCATCATCGACCAGGAAATCGGCATGTATCAGGATTCGCCGGACAGTCAGGTGTTTGAAAATCTGGTGCAATGTCTGTATCGCACCCATCCCATCCGCGTGCCCATTTTGGGCAGCCGGGAGAGCTTGCGGGAAATCACACCGGAGCTGCTCAGCGTCTGCCACCGGGCGTTTTACACACCGGCCAACATGATTTTGTGCGTGGTGGGCGATGTGGACACTCAGGAAGTGGTCGCACTTGCAGAAAAGGTACTTGGCACAGAAAAACGGCCTGCCGGGCGGAAATTACGTTCCTGGCAGGAGGAAATGTCCGCAGAAAAACCCACTTGCCACGCCAATATGGAAGTGGCTATGCCCACCTTCCAGATGGCTGTGAAGGCTGAGCCTGCACCCAAGGGTGAGGCGGCGGTTCGGGCGGAAATTGTGGGAGATCTGGCGGCGGAAGCCTTGTTCGGCGAGTCGTCGCCCCTGTATTTGGAACTGTACGAAAAGGGCCTCATCGATTCTTCCTTCGGTGGCGGCTATGAATCCGTGGAAGGCTGTGCCATGCTCAGCTGCGGCGGCGACAGTGACGATGCCTTTGCCGTGCGGGATGCGATTTTGGCGGCTGCACCCCGGTTTGCGGAAACGGGCATCGGGGAAGAAGATTTTCTGCGGATGAAGCGAAGTGCCATGGGTCGGCGTATCCGGGATCTGGACAGCTTTGATTCCACCTGTTTCCGGGTCTGTGCCTACCATTTTGCCGGTTTTGATTATTTTGATTTTCCCAAGATGTACGAAAACGTGCAACCGGAGGAAATACGGGAATTTTTACGCCGTGTGGTAACGGAGCAACGCTGTGCCATCAGCGTGATCAATCCCAAGGAGGAAGCATAAATGAACACATATACCACTATTTCTTTTCCTTTTTTTGGCATTGAGCTTGACCCCATCCGGGTGATCCAGATCGGGCCGTTTTCTCTGCATATTTACGGCCTGATTATCGGTCTTGGTCTGATGCTGGCTGTGCTCTACGGCTGGCGACGCTGTAAGCAGTTCGGCATCAAGACCGACGATATCACCGATGGCGTCCTGTGGGTCGTACCCTTCGCTATTCTCTGTGCCCGGGCCTATTACTGCGTTTTTGAATGGCAGCAATTTGCGGACGACCCCGTTTCCGTTCTGTACATCTGGAACGGCGGCCTGGCCATTTACGGCGGCATCATCGGTGCGGTCATCGGTGTGGCGGTTTACTGCTACTTCAAAAAGATCAAATTTATGGCAGTGCTGGACTTGGTGCTTTTGGGCTTTTTGATCGGCCAGTCCATTGGCCGCTGGGGCAATTTCTTCAACCGGGAGGCCTTTGGTGCGGAGACTGAAGCTTTCATCCGCATGGGATTGTTTGACAGTGCCACCGGAGTGACAACCTATCACCACCCCACTTTTTTGTATGAATCTTTGTGGAATGCCGCCGGTTTTGTGCTGCTGCATTTCCTATCGAAAAAGCGGCAGTACGACGGCCAGATCGTACTGGGCTATGTGCTGTGGTACGGCCTGGGCCGCACGATGATCGAGGGCTTGCGGACGGATAGTCTGATGTGGGGCGATTTCCGGGTGAGCCAGATCCTGGCAGGCGTGACAGCAATCGCCGCGGCGGTTGCATTGTTCGTGCTGTCCACCCGCAAGCACGACCCGGAGAAGTTGTTTGTTAACCGAGTGGCGGCCTTGGAAGAAACAACAGAAACAGAAGAAACTGAGGAAGCTGAAGAAGCGGAACAAGAGTGATAACTTTATAGCATGTCATCGCGAAGCCCGTCAGGGCTGTGGCGATCTCCCGGTACGATGTGGTAATTTGGTAGGTACTACCAGGAGATTGCCACGTCACCCCTACGGGGTTCCTCGCAATGACAGCGTTGTTGTCGGGGATTGACAACACCCATTTTTTAGGGTATAATACGGCAGAAATAATGAAAAAGCGATGAACAGGAGAGTACGCCGGCAAAAGTGCTCAGCGAGTCCCGATTGGTGAGAGGGGATGCGACGGAAACGGCAGAACATGGCCTGGGAGCTGGGAGGTCGACAGGTAGGCTTCCCCGGGTACGCCCGTTACAGCAAAAGAGGCAGATTTATCTGTAAAACAAGGTGGTACCGCGTCGATTTTTCGCCGCCCTTGCGTCAGCGAGGGCGGCGTTTACTTTTTAGGAGGATATTATGAGCGAAAAGAAACCCTATTATATTTCCACAGCCATTGCCTATACTTCCGCCAAACCCCACATCGGCAACACGTACGAAGTGGTTCTGGCGGATGCCATTGCCCGTTACAAGCGGCAGGAGGGATACGATGTATACTTCCAGACCGGCACCGACGAGCACGGCCAGAAGATCCAGCAGAAGGCAGAAGCCGCAGGCATTACCCCCCAGGAGCATGTGGATAATGTGGCCGGTCAGATCAAGGACATCTGGGATCTGATGAACACAACCTATGACCGTTTTGTCCGGACTTCCGACCCGGAGCATAAGTCCAAGGTGCAGAAGATCTTCAAGCGTCTGTATGAGCAGGGCGACATCTACAAGGGCAAGTACACCGGCAAATATTGCACACCCTGCGAATCTTTCTGGACGGAGAGCCAGCTGGTGGACGGCAAATGCCCCGACTGTGGCCGTGCGTGCGTGGATGCTGAGGAAGAAGCCTACTTCTTCAAAATGAGCAAGTATGCCGACCGGCTGATGGAGCATATTGAAAGCCATCCCGAATTCATCCAGCCCGAGAGCCGGAAAAATGAGATGATCAACAATTTCCTCAAGCCCGGCTTGCAGGATCTGTGCGTTTCCCGCACCAGCTTCACCTGGGGTGTTCAGGTGGATTTTGACCCCAAGCACGTGGTCTACGTGTGGCTGGATGCCCTGTCTAACTATATCACTTTCTGCGGTTACGATCCCGACGGCAACCACGAAGAACACTACAAGAAGTTCTGGCCCGCCGACCTGCATCTCATCGGCAAGGATATCGTCCGTTTCCACACCATCTACTGGCCTATTTTCCTCATGGCTCTGGGCGAGGAACTGCCCAAGCAGGTATTTGGCCATCCCTGGCTGCTGGTCAAGGGCGATAAGATGTCCAAGAGTCTGGGCAATGTGATCTATGCGGACGATCTGGTGAATATGTTCGGTGTGGACGCGGTGCGTTACTTCGTGCTCCACGAAATGCCCTTTGCCGCTGACGGCATCATGACTTACGAGCTGATCATCGAGCGGATCAACAGCGAGCTGGCCAACATTCTGGGCAACCTGGTGAACCGTACCGTTGCCATGGATAATAAGTATTTTGGCGGCAAGATCTGTGAGCCCAATACCCCCGACGCATTGGATGAGGACCTGAAAGCAGTTGCCCTGGCAATGCCCGGCAAGGTCAAGGCCAAGATGGACGAGCTGAAAGTGGCGGACGCCATTGACGAAATCTTTGTGCTGCTGCGTCGTGCCAACAAGTATATTGACGAGACCGCACCCTGGGCATTGGCCAAGAACGAGGCGGATCATGCTCGTTTGGGTACGGTGCTGTATAACCTGTTGGAGTGCATCCGCTTTGCGGCGGTGGCTTTGGAGGCCTTCCTGCCCGACACTTCCGCCCGGATTCTCAGTCAGTTGGGCTGCGAGAACGGCGGCTTGGAGAGCCTGAACGCCTTCGGTGGCCTGACTGTGGGCGGCAATGTGGGTGCAGGCGAAATTTTGTTCGCCCGTCTGGATATGGAAAAGAAACTGGCAGAAATCGATGCGTTCAATGCAGAAAAGGCCAAGGCCGCTCTGCCCCCGCTGGAAATTGAGCCTTACGCAGAGGAAAACGTGGATTTCGACACTTTCTGCAAGAGTGATTTGCGGGCCGTTAAGGTCAAGGACTGCGCTCCTGTGAAGAAGTCTGACAAGCTGCTGCAGTTTACCTTGGACGACGGCACCGGCACAGATCGGCAGATATTGTCCGGCATCGCCAAGTACTACAAGCCGGAAGACCTCATCGGCAAGACCCTGGTGGCCATCACCAATCTGCCCCCCCGGAAGATGATGGGCAGAGAGTCCTGCGGTATGCTCCTGTCTGCCGTGCACACCGAAAAGGGCGAGGAAAAGCTGAATCTGATCATGATCGACGATTCCATCCCCGCCGGCGCGAAATTGTGTTAAAACCGGAAACTAGCTGGGCTCTCCTTGTGGGGGAGCCCAGCTTTCAGCAGTTGACGACGGTGTGGGGGGATTATTTGCGGGCGGCTGATAGCCGCTCCTACATATTGAAATCGGCTGTTTTTCGTGGTACAATACCCCCCAACGAAAACGAGGAATTGGTATGCACAAAGGGTTATTCATATAGCAAATAGTGATGCAAGTTTTGGCAAACTAAATAGAAGCTGCATCCTTTTCAATATCGGGCATAATGCCTTTTCCAATGAACTCTGTTCCATCCAATAAACGATAGCCAACAGAAACAACTTGTGCCCGACCACCGCAGCGAAGGGGAATCATGCAAGGCGTACCCGTTGACCCGTTGGTTGGTTCTCCGATCAGCATCCCCCGCTGATTGCTCTTGAACATGGCCGTAAAATCCTCCGCGGCGGACATCGTATTTCGGGAAATTAAGATTTCCAACGGACCCTCATAGATTGCTTTTTGATTCTCTACACCATGGGAGGATGTATACGTTTCGTATTTTGTGTGGTTCATCACGCTTTTGGCATCGGAAATTGCTTCTTCCGTAAACATTCCATCCCTAATACACTGTTGAATTTCTTCCTCACTGTAACAGACAAGTTGGCTTGCTCCAGCAGTACCTACTGCATTTCGTACCTGCGTCCACTTCTGACAGCTCTGAAATGTTCCGGAAATAAAAAGCTCGGCCACCTTGGCTGCATAGTAGGTGTTTCCGCCGATGTTGTTCCGTATATCCAACCGCACCAGCGAAACATTAGGTGTGGTCTCCAACAATTCTATGACATAGGGTGCGTGATTTTTCATAAACTCGTTCAGTTTGATCGTCAAAACGCCGTCGTCGATTGTGAAGGAGGGCTCATCCGGGAGCACAAAAGGTTTGGGTGTTCTGTACGCAGCCGGTGGAAAGTATTTTGTGTGACCGTCCTTTAAATTCTCCATAAACTCTGTCAAAAGACGGTGGAAATCGCCCTCATCACTTACTTGGAGAATCTTTTCAAGATAAGTGCGGTATTCCGCATCCCAATCGATCTGCAATCGGTCAAAGTAGGGAAACACCTCTTTCACTGTTGACCATATGGATGAAAGGTCAAAAATCATATCTGCTCTATTCATTGCTGTTGTCCCTCCATAACGAAGTGTTATTTTCTCCCGCTGATAACAACATTCTATTATGAAAACAAGTGATTTACAAGACTATTCAAGCAGTGTTTTTTGTGCTATAATATATTTGCAAAGAGAGACAGGTACAAATCGTTCTCACGCTGCCGTCAATAACGGTGGCGTAATTTTTATTTTTTGGTATTTATCTCGCTGCACAACGCAACGGGACGTAGGGGCGAGCATCGCTCGTCCGCAAAGCCGCCCTTGTGTAAAGGGAGGTGGATTTTGCCGCAGGCAAAAGACGGAGGGAGAGAAACAAATTCTCTCCCCCAGTCAGCTTCGCTGCCAGGCCCCTCGTCAGAGGGGGCCTTAGGTTGCAATCCGCATCTTTTCGTGCTACAATATCCTCACGAAAGCGAGGAATCGTTATGCACAAAATCTTATTTGTCTGCCACGGGAATATCTGTCGCAGTCCGATGGCGGAATTTATACTGAAAGATATGGTACAAAAGGCCGGGCGTGAGACGGAATTTGAAATTGCTTCCGTGGCTGTCAGCCGGGAAGAGCTGGGCAATCCCGTCTATCCCCCCGCCCGCCGGGAGCTGGAAAAGCACGGTATCGCCTGTGGCGTTCATCGTGCCCGTCAGATCACAGAGGCGGACTTGGCCTATTTCGATCACATTTACTACATGGACGGCCGCAACGCCCAATATCTGCGGCGGCTGTTCGGCGACAAGGCGGCAAAATGCAAGAGTTTGCTCAGCCGGGATGTAGCCGACCCTTGGTACTGCGGCAATTTTGACGAAACCTTTGGGGACATCACCGAAGGGTGCAGAAAGATCATGGAGGAACTGGCATGATGGATAAGGATCTGCTATTGGCAAAATTGCAGGAGCTTCCCCTGTATTTCTGCGATTTCATCGACCCGAAAAAACTGGAATTCTCCGGCCGCATCCGCTGGATCTGCGAAAACGAGTGTCCCATGTACGGAAAAACCTGGGCCTGTCCCCCCGGGGTGGGTACTGTGGCGGAATGTGAGAGAAAATGCGGCAGCTATACGGAGTGCCTGATGATCTCCACCATCACGGAAGTATCGGACATCACCAATATTTACGAGACTCTGGCCACCCGGCCGGACCATGAGGCGGTCACCGATCAGGTGGAAAAACTGATGAAAGATGCAGGCGTGACGCCTTACATACTGTCCACCGAGGCCTGTGCCATTTGTGAGCATTGTGCCTATCTGGACGGCCAGCCCTGCCGGTATCCGAAAAAAATGCACCCCTGCGTGGAGAGCCACGGCATCAACATCCTGCCCCTTTTGGAAGAATTGGGTATGCCGTTCCAATTTGGCGAAAATGTGGTCACCTGGGTGTCATTGCTGTTTTTTAAGGATGAGGACTAACCATGGAAACACGGAAATTATATTATGAGGATTGCTATCTGCGTCAGTTTTCCGCGACGGTGGTCGGTTGCACGAAAACGGACAATGGCTGGCAAATCGTTTTAAATGCCACTGCCTTTTATCCCGAGGGGGGTGGCGAAGCGGCGGACAGCGGCGTTTTAGGCGGTGTGAATGTACTGGACGTTCAGGAAAAAGACGGAGAAATTCTCCATCTTTGCGACGGGCCGCTGGAAGTGGGCCAATCCGTCACCGGAGAAATCGACTGGGACAAGCGGTTTGACCTGATGCAGCAGCACACCGGCGAGCACATCATTTCCGGTCTGCTGTACGAAAAATTCGGCTATATGAATACCGGATTCCATGTTGGTGCAGATGTGCTGGAAGTGGATTTCGACGGCCCGGTATCCTGGGCCGACCTCATGGAGATCGAATACAAAGCCAACCAAGCGATTTGGGAAAACATTCCTCTGGAATGCTGGATTCCCACCCCAGAAGAACTACCCACCGTATTTTATCGCACCAAGCGGCCGCTACCCTGGCCGGTGCGGATCGTCCGTGTACCGGGGTATGACAGTTGTGCCTGTTGCGGCATCCATGTAAAGCACACCGGCGAAGTGGGACTGATCAAAATTCTGTCCTGTACCGCATTGCGGGGCGGCGTACGGTTGGAAATGGTCTGCGGCGGGCGGGCATATCGACACATGGTAACGATTTTCGAAGAAAACCGCAAGGTTTCTCAGGCCTTTTCTGCACCCATGCACGCCACAGGCGAAGCGGCCCAGCGAATGAACGATGCACTGACGGCTGAGAAAAGCCGGGCGATCGGTCTGCAAAACAGAATTCTGGCTTCTATTTCAGAAAGTTATGTAAACTGCGGAAATGTGCTGCATTTTGAACCGGGACTGGACGGAAACGCCCTGCGTACCTTGGCGGACAAAATCGCCGAGGTTTGCGGCGGCCTTGCGGCGGTTTTCTCTGGAGAGGACGGAAATTACACCTATTGCCTTGCCCAACGGGGCGGTGACCTGCGGGAGCTGAACCGGTCCATGACGGAAACGCTGGGTGGCCGGGGCGGCGGCAAGCCTCAGTTCCAACAGGGAACTGTCCGGGCAAGCAGAGAGAAGATTGAAGCATTTTTAACGAAATAGTGCATTTTTTGCAATGAATTTGGCATTTATAGATATTGCCATATTAAAAAATACACTATATAATGGACTTATCAGCTATATTTAAGGAGGTAAACTATGAATCCTGTAATTATGCACATTAACTACGGTGAAGCCGCTTCTGATCGTTACGGCGGCAACACCATCGACGACATTTGCCGTATGGCAGCGGATGTCGGCTTTGACGGCATTGAATTCCGTGGCACTCCGCCGAGAGATGTGGAAGGACTCATCTTTGAGGAATATGTAAAGCAGATTGCTGCTGCCCGCAAGAAGTACAACCTTTCCCATATTATGTTCGCTATTGCACCTGCGAATTGTATCAGTGAGGACAAAGAGCTGCGTGCTGCCGGCGTACAGAAGGCTCTGGAAAATGCCAGATTTGTCCATGACATGTGCGGCACAACTTTGTGCAATACATTCTCCACTGCCATTCTCAGCACTGACCCCAGCGTAGCACCCCGTGATTTTGCCAAACACGGCAGTGCCGTAGCTACCCAGGATCAGTGGGATATGACTGTAGAGGTCTTTCAGCAGATTGCCAAGGGAATCGAGCCTTTGGGAATGAAATTTGCTTTTGAGACCCACATGAAATACATTCACGACCTGCCGGAGACCTCCAAAAAGCTGGTGGATCTCATTGACAGCCCCAATATTGGCATCAATATGGATTACGGCAACACTGTGTACTTTGCTGGCTGCCCCTCTGTGGAAGAAACTATTGACATTTACGGTGACAAGTTGTTCTACACCCACCTGAAAAACTCCATACAGATTGGCACAGACCGTAAACCCACCGCTTTGAGTGAGGGTACGATCAACCACCGGCGGTATCTGAAAAAGCTGGAAAAAGTCGGTTTTGACGGCTTCATCGGCATGGAATGCACCCGCCCCGGTGACCGGTGCTGGTTCGCCCAGCAGGATATGGCTTATTACAAAGCCCTGCGCACTTCCATCTAAATACAAAAAGACCGACACTGTCGGTCTTTTTTATAGGATTTTTCCCGTTGACTTACCAATATTTCTCTTGTATAATATCCCGACAGCCATTATACGGGGGTTTATCCTATGAAATATCAATTAGCGGCTTTTTCCGATGAAAGCAGTCCCAACCTGTTAGAGCAAATCGATGCACTGAAACGCAACGGTTACTCCTTCATGGAAATCCGCAATGTGGACAAGAAGTCTTATCAGGAGATGACTCTGGAAGAAACCAAGGAGCTGTCTAAAATTCTGGCTGATAACGGCATCGCCGTTCAAAGTCTGGGTTCCAGCATCGGCAAAATCAAGATCAACGACGATTTTGACGCACATATGGAACTGTGCAAGCACGCTTTGGAGCAGGGCAATATTCTGGGTGCGGACAAGATTCGTCTGTTCAGCTTCTTCCTTCCCCAGGACGAGGATCCCGCACAGTTCAAGAATCTGGTTCTGGACAGAATGGGTATCATCGCTGAGACCGCCAAATCCTTTGGCATCAAGGCCTGTCACGAGAACGAAAAGGGCATTTACGGTGCAGTCGCCAGCCGCTGTCTGGAACTGTTTGAGGCCGTTCCTGAGCTGGGCGGCGTGTTTGACCCGGCCAATTTTGTGCAATGCGGTCAGGACACTTTGGAAGCTTGGGAGATGCTCCATTCCTACATTACTTACATGCATATCAAGGACTCCCTGAACAATGGTATGATTGTTCTGCCCGGCACGGGCGACGGCCATGTCCCTGAAATCGCGAAAATGTACACCCAGCAGGGCGGTACGCTGTTCACTCTGGAACCCCATCTTTTTGAATTTGCGGGCCTTGCGGATTTGGAGCAAGAGGGCCAAACCAGCAATGTTGGTCACATGGCTTTTGAAACACCTGCGGCGGCTTTTGACTGTGCCGCACAGAATCTGGTCAAGATTCTGAACAATCTGTAAGAAATATACTACCGGGATGATGCCAAGCCGCATCATCCCGGTTTTTTAATACTCTATGATGTTTTCAATCTGGGTCGGGCCTTCCAAAAGCAGGGAAGTGATGGCGTTGCCATCGGAATGAACGGTAATTTTTAGATCGCCGCCGGGATTCTTCACCGTCAGCACCCCGCCGGGAAGCTTTCCCTCGCTCCACAATGTGACAGCGGTGGAAGCAGAGCCTGTTCCGCAGGCCAATGTGTAGTCCTCAACGAATCGCTCGTAGGTAAGAATCCGCACGGTGGTTTCGTCCACCCAGGTGTACAGGTTGACATTTGTACCCTTGGGAAAAGCCGGATTGTAACGCATATTTTTCGCAAATTCCCGCAGCTGCTCCTGCATTTCCCAGCTAAGGCCGGGAATTTCCGTGACGCTGTGGGGGCAACCGGGCTGGCCCAGTTCCACATAAGCGGCGTTGGGCAGGCGATGCAAATCGATGACGGACGGCAGATTCAGTCCAATGCGATAGACGCTTTCGCTGATCCGCTTGCCCGTGACCGGGCCGGCGTCCGTCTGTATCACCATTTCTTCCCCTGCAAGACCCAGTTCGTAAGCGTAGCGGCAGATGCATCTTGCACCGTTGCCGCACATTTCGCCCCGATTTCCATTGGGATTGTAAAAATGCAGGCGGAAATCTGCGGTATCGGACGTATCCACAGCTAAAAAGCCGTCAGCCTTGGTCAGTTTACATAACTCTGTTGCCAACTGGGAGAAATCCACTTTCTGCCCCCGGGCGTCCATGACTACAAAGTCATTTCCCGCACCGTTCATATGGTGAATACGCATAAAGTTTCCTCCGTACCAAGCCTTCCCCTTGAGGAGAAGCCTTTTATCCCAATAATTCTTCCATGGTATACAAACCGGCGGTCTTTCCCTCCATGAAAACAGCGGCATCCACCGCACCTTCGGCCAGCATGGTCCGGCTTCCGGCTTCATGACGCAAGGTCAGGGTCTGGCTGGGTGTGCAGATATGCACCTCGTGGATACCCACCACGTTGCCCATACGCAAGGACGCGATGCCGATCTCTTCCTTTTTCCGCTTGCTTTCCCCGGCCCGGCCGCAGGCTTCCACCGCATGGGGACGCACCTGCCGGATGGCGTTGAAAAGCATATGAGCCGTGCCGCTGGGGGCATCCACCTTCCGGTTGTGATGCACTTCCACGATCTCAATATCCGCATCGGGGAACGCGGCGGCGGCCTGGCGTGCCAGGCGGCACAGCACCGCAATGCCCAGGCTCATATTTCCGGAATAGAACACGGGCAAGGTCTCGGCGGCCCGATAGATAATCTCTTTTTCTTCTGCCGTATGGCCGGTAGTACCCACCACAACTGCACAATTATGTGCTTTGGCATAGGAAATCACGTCCGCGGCGGCACTGTGATGGGAAAAATCGATGATCATATCACCGCCAACATCGCCCAATTCTTCAAAGGTCTTGGGAACATTGTTTTCGCCGTCAATGCTCACCCGTCCAACCACTTTGTCGCCCAGAATTTCATCAATCAGTTTTCCCATGGCACCGTTGGCACCGCAAAGGATGGCTCTCATACTGTAACCCCCAATTTTCTCATTTCTTCAAAGAGTTTGCTGCGGAAGGGTTCTTCCATAGGCGTCAAAGGCAGACGCAGATAATCCTGACAGAAGCCCATGGCGGACACCGCCGCCTTGGCAGGAATAGGATTGACCTGGCTGAACAGGGCGTCGATCAGGGGAAGCATGTCAAGCTGCAACCGTGTGGCTTCTTCAAAATTGCCGGCCAGGGCCGCATCCGTCATGGCAACCGCCTTGGCGGGAACCACATTGCTCAGCACGCTGATGGCACCCTTGCCGCCCACGCTCATCATGGGGACGGTGAGGGCATCTTCTCCGGAGTAAACGTCCAGCTTGTCCCCCACAAGACGCATGATTTCCATAAACTGGGCCATGTTGCCGCTGGCTTCCTTCAAGGCCACGATGTTGGGATGCTCCGCCAGCACGGCCAAGGTTTTGGGCTGGATGTTGCATCCGGTACGGCCGGGGACATTGTAAAGGATCACCGGAACGGTGGAAACATCGGCCACGGCGGTAAAATGGGTAATCAGACCGCTTTGGGTGGCCTTGTTATAGTAAGGCGTGACCACCAACACCGCATCCGCACCGGCTTCGCAGGCCCGTTTGGTGTTCTCGATCACATGGGCGGTGTTGTTGGTGCCTGTGCCGGCAATCACCGGTACACGGCCCGCGGCACGCTCCACAGTATAGCGGATGACTTCCGTCTGATCCCAATGTTCGATGGTGGCATTTTCGCCGGTGGTGCCCATAGCAACCAATGCGTTGATGCCACTGTCGATCTGAAAATCGATGAAACGTCCAAAGGCCTCGTAGTCAATGCCCTCGGGAGTCATGGGGGTCACCAATGCAGTGGCCATGCCGGTAAAGATGGTCTTTTTCATAATGTTTCTCCTCCTATTTGAGTGAAATAGTCATAAAGGGGAAAGAGTTTTTGAAAGAAATCCCGGACGCGGTCGCCCAGCTCCGGGCCAAAGGTTTCCGGGCTGAAATCCTCGTGACGGATCAGCGTAATATGATTTTTCCACAGGTAGAACCGCTCCAGCCGCTTATCCGGGCAAGCTTCCGGACGCTTGTACTGCTCCGCGGCAATGGTCATGCCGGTGGCTTTTTCCGCTTTTTTCACCATTTTCAGAAATTCTTCCGGTTTTTCCGCAATCTTCTTCCGGAACGCCTTCATGGTTGCCGGTTTGGGATTCCACAGGCAAAAACCGTATTCCACGCCCTCGGGATTGATCTCAAAAAACAGGCAGGGATTTTCCGCCCACCACTCCACATCCTGTCGGATGCAGATCCAAAGGCTTTCCTTATAGGGCAGAGGGTGGTGAAGCCGGGCATCCCGATAGATCCGGCTGACTTTCAGCAAAGTGCCCGGATGATCGATAAAGGGCTGGAAAATGTGGGCACCCAAGGCCTTGGTCGGCTCATACAGGAACTCCACGTATTGCTTTTTATTGGCCATGAACCATTCCCGGTTGTTATTCATGCGGAAGCCCCAGAGGAAATCCACAGTTTCCGGGCTGTAACCTTCAAATGCCATAATGACCACCTCCGTATTGTGCTATGTATTCAGCAAGTCCTGGCACAAGGTAAAAAATGCGTCCTGATCGACACTGCTTTGCCACAGGATCTGCCCGGGGCCGTTGCCAAGCAAAGCGGCTTCTTCCAGTCTGCGTTTGGTCTCCCGGGCTGTGCCTTCGCCACCGTCCAGCAGAACCACCCGGGGACCCAAAACCCGGCGAATGGCTTTTGCCACCAGGGGATAATGGGTGCAGCCCAGCACCAAAGCGTCCAGTTTGGATGCATACGGACGGAGAATATCAAACAAAAGGGCGTCCGCTTCGCCGGTGTCTCCCTTGCCGGATTCTACCAACTCCACCAGACCGGGTGCAGGGATCTTATAAACAGTCGTTTCGGCATCAAACCGATGTAAAAGGGTATCAAATTTCTCTTCCCGCAAGGTCACTTCCGTGGCCATGACGCCGACACGCCCGCCGGGGAACTGATCCGCCGCCGGTTTCAGTGCCGGTTCGATGCCAATGACGATCAGATCGGGATACATCTGCCGCAAATCCCGGATCGCCGCAGCGGTCGCCGTATTACATGCAACCACCAGGGCTTTCAGGCCCTGCTGCATCATTTTCTCCGCCGCCGCCAGAGTCAGTTTTTGCACTTCCGCCGTGGTGCGGCGACCATAGGGGGCATTGGCAGAATCTCCATAATACAGAAAACGCTCATTGGGCAGGAGCTTTCGCAAATGCCGCAAAACGCTGATGCCGCCCACACCGGAGTCAAACACGCCGATATAGTCGTCTTTCCGATTCATGGACATCCCCCTTTCCCAAATTTTTCTACGGTTTTACTTTGTGCCGAAAATACGGTCGCCGGCATCGCCCAGACCGGGGATGATATATGCGTGGTCGTTCAGCTTTTCGTCCACAGCCGCCAGATACATTTCCACATCCGGGTGGGCCTCCTGCACAGCCTTCACGCCCTCGGGACAGCCGATGATGTTCATCATAATGATGTTGTGGCAGCCCCGTGCTTTCAGAAAATCAATGGCCGCAACCGCACTGCCGCCGGTAGCCAGCATGGGATCCACCACAAACACCACCCGGTTTTCAATATCCTCAGGCAGTTTGCAGTAGTATTCCACGGGCATATGGGTCTCGGGGTCCCGGTACAGGCCGATATGGCCGATCTTGGCAGAGGGGATCAGATCCACCATGCTGTCCACCATACCCAGACCGGCACGGAGCACCGGCACGATGGCCAGCTTCTTGCCGGCGAGCATCCGGCATTTTGCGATGGCTACGGGGGTCTTGACTTCCACTTCCTCAGTGGGCAAATTCCGGGTAGCTTCGTAGCACATCAGGCCGGCAATCTCGCTGACCAGTTCCCGGAATTCCTTGACACCGGTTTTTTCGTTCCTCAAAATTGCCAGTTTGTGCTGAATGAGGGGGTGGTCCAATACGTGTACAGTTGCCATAGCTTCTATCTCCTTATTTCTGTTGTAATTTCTCGTTTCGCTCCCGCTCGGCCTGCGACAGACGTAGGTAATTGGGAACCAAGGTTGCCGGGTTATCCGATTCTTCCCGGGCCAGAGCCGCAAGGCCCACGCCGACGGCACGTTGATGCATCCGCCCTTCCTGAGGCAAAATCAGGTTGGGAACGATGTCTTTTAGCGTATTATAGCACAAAATACTGCCGTCGCCAACCAGAAAAACAGGCAAACCCTGTGCTGCTTCTTTCAATTCTTCGCCCAAATCCGACAGGGCGATGGCCCGGTCAGGAGTATGCCGGGTCACTACACCTCGGTTTACATAAAACAGGGCGTTATACACCTGTTCTCTCCGGGCATCCATCACGGGGCACACGAAACCGTCATAGATTCCCAGTCCCATAGCCATAGCTTCCAAAGTGGACACGCCGTAAATGGGGATCTCCGCTCCCCAGGCAAAGCCCTTGGCCGCTGCCGCTCCGATCCGCACGCCGGTAAACGAACCCGGGCCGTTGGCCACCGCCACTGCGTCCACATCCTTGGCTGTCAGATTGCACTGCAACAGCAGTTGCTCCGCCATCACCATCAGGGTCTGGCTGTGGGTCAGGCCAGTGTTCTGGTATTGCTCCGCCAGGAGCTTTCCGTCCTCAAACAGAGCCACCGATGCGGCTTTTGCCGAGGTCTCAAAGGCCAGTAAGTGCATTTTTTTCGCTCCTTTCCACAGTGATCCGCCGGGAGTTTTCGCCGATTTTCTCAATGGTGACCGTCACCGGGTCTTCCATGGCATCCGCCACGTTTTCGCTCCACTCCACGGCACAGATGCCGTTCCGCTCCAGGTAATCGTCCCAGCCGATGTCAAAAAGGTCGTCGGATGACCGCAGGCGGTACATATCAAAGTGGAAAAGGGGCAGTCTGCCGCCTAAGTATTCGTTGACGATGGTGTAAGTGGGGCTGGTGACCTGCTCCGTGCAGCCCAACCCCCGGGCCAAGCCCCGGGTAAAGGCGGTTTTCCCCGCACCCAGGTCGCCCCGATAGGCAAGAATCGTGCCGGGGGTCAGTATTTTCGCTAATCTTTCCCCAAGAGCTTCCGTCTCCTCCGGGGAGTGGGTAATGAATTCCATAGTGTTCCTCCAAAGCCTTCCCCTGGGGGAAGGTGGCAAAAATCCTTGATTTTTGACGGATGAGGGTCAGCCCTTCACCCGATTTTGTACAGCATGATCAATTGCTTCGCAGACAGAACGAAATTGTGTCGTCACATCCCTATTGGATACCCGGAAAACCGCAAAGCCCTGTTGCTCGATATATTCTGTGCGCCGATTGTCGTATGCGATCTCATCCGCCTCACAATGCTGCGAACCATCCAGTTCCACGATCAATTTTGCCCGATAACAATAAAAATCCGCAAAATAAGGACCGATGGGATATTGGCGCTTAAATTGGACAGGGTAGGTTTTCAAAAAGTCATACCACAAATGACGTTCTTCTCTTGTCATTTCTTTGCGCAAAGTCTGTGACCTACGCAAAATATCATCATTGGTCATCATATTTACCCTCATCCGACCTCGCTTACGCTCGGCCACCTTCCCCCAGGGGAAGGCTTTATTGCGCATTTTTCAGCTTTTCCGCCTGATCCGCTGTGGCCAGGGCATCTATGATCTCGTCAATCCCGCCGTCCATAATGGCATCAATTTTATACAGCGTCAGTCCCACCCGGTGGTCGGTGACCCGGCCCTGGGGGAAATTGTAGGTGCGGATCCGCTCGTTACGCATGCCGCTGCCCACCTGGCTCCGACGCATGCCGGTGACTTCCGAACTCAGCTTTTCCTGTTCAATCTCATACAGCTTGGACGCCAGCATACGCATACATTTTTCCCGGTTTTGCAGCTGGCTCCGCTCTTCCTGACAGGCCACCACGATGCCGCTGGGCTTGTGGATCAGCCGCACCGCGGAAGATGTCTTATTCACGTGCTGGCCGCCCGCACCGCTGGCACGGTAGACCTGCATTTCAATGTCGGCAGGGTTAATCTGCACATCCACTTCTTCCATCTCCGGAAGCACTGCCACCGTAGCGGTGGAGGTGTGGACACGGCCGCCGGATTCCGTCTCCGGAACACGCTGGACGCGGTGGACACCGGATTCGTACTTCATCCGGGAGTAAGCTCCCCGGCCGGAAATGACAAAATCCGCTTCCTTGATGCCCCCCAGCTCCGTTTCGTTATAGTTCATCAGCTCCACCTGCCAGCCCTTGGCGGCTGCGTACATGGAGTACATCCGGAACAAACTGTGGGCAAATAGGGCACTTTCCTCGCCGCCAACACCGCCCCGGATCTCCACGATGACGTTTTTCTCATCGTTGGGATCTTTGGGTAGGAGCAGGATTTGCAGTTCGCGATACAAGTCCTCGCTTTTTTCCTTGGCCTGCTGATAGGTCTCCTGGCAGAATTCCTTCATGTCCGGATCGCTCATCAGCTCCAGGGCATCCTCCATTTCCTGCAAGGCCGCATTATAGGCGTGAAAGGCCTCCACAATGGGTTCCAGATCGTTTTTCTCCCGAAGGAGCTTCGCCGCTTTCTGAGGATCGGCATAAAAATCCGGCTGTTCGGACCGGACGCAGAGCTCATCATAGCGGTCTGCAACGCTGTGCAATTGATTCAGCATAAATACTCCTGTAAAAAGGCTTAATTTTCTATATTATACACCGAGTTGGCCCACTATGCAAGAAACTTTCTTCCATTGCAGAATTTGACAAAAAATACCCTGGTGGACATGGTAGGATTTAAGGGAGTAAAGACCCTCCCCCCAGGGGGAGGGTGTCAGCCGGACAGGCTGACGGGTGAGGGGTGCAATTCCCCTCATCCGTCTTTTTGCTTCGCAAAAATCCACCTTCCCCCCGCGGGGAAGGTTTACGGAAAGGACTGTGGTACATATGATGGTGACAATTGGCTTATACATGCGGCGAAGTCAGCGGTTTTTACGCCGCTGGGCGGCAAATCCAAGGGTGCACGCATTTTTGCAGGGAGGGGGCTATCTTCTTGCCGGTTTTTTCGCCAGTGCGGCCAGTTTGGGACACCGCCTGCAACCCATTGCCTTGGGCCTTCTGTGTGCCCAGACCGGATGGCCGGCGGTGCTGTCCGCCGTGGGAAGTGCAGTGGGATATCTGCTGTTTTGGGGCAATCAGGGCCCCATGGGCGTGGTGTGGACCAGCACGGGCCTGGCGGCGGCACTTTTGTTGCAGGGCCGCCGCATTCAGCGGGAAACGCCCTTGTTGATGCCGGCCATCGCCGCTTTTCTCACCGCCGGAGCGGGATTGCTGTTTCAGTATTATCAGCAGGTTGGGCCACCGGTTGGTATGTATCTTCTGCAAATCGCCATGGCCGCTGGGTCTGCCGCTGTTTTTTGCACCGCCACGGAACGTCGTGACCCGGTATTGGAATGGCTGGTGTACGGTCTGAGTGTCCTGTGTCTGGCACAGGTGATGCCCGTTCCCTATCTGAGTTTTGGCTGCATTGCTGCCGGTCTTTTGGCGGTAACCGCACCTTTTCCTGCGGTAGCACTGGCCGGTCTTGCTCTGGATCTGGCCCAGGTGACCCCGGTACCCATGACCGCGGTGCTGAGCCTTGCCTATTTTGTGCGGATGATCCCCCGGCTGAGCGGTGTCCTCAAATATTTGGGACCGGGATCGGTATATATCGGCGTGATGAGCATTTGTGGTGTCTTTGATCTCATGCCCCTGCCGGGACTGGTGATTGGCTCCTTTTCCGCACTGCTTTTGCCCCGGCAGACCGGTATTCCCCAACGCAGAGGGGAAACCGGCACGGCCCAGGTGCATCTGGAACTGGCATCGTCGGTGCTGCAACAGATGGAAACCATGGTTTTGGACACGGAAGAAGCCCCCATTGACGAACAGGCACTGATCATCCGGGCGGCGGAGCGGGCCTGCGGCAGCTGCCCCTGCCGTAAGACCTGCAAGGAGCAGCCGGAGCAGATATCCCCGGCCATTTTGCACAAGCCCTTGGGCAACGGTGCAGATCTGCCCGGCGGATGCCGAAAATCCGGGCGGCTTTTGATGGAAATGCGGCGAAGTCAGGAGCAGCTGCGGTCCATCCGGGCGGATCGGGATCGGCAGGGGGAATACCGGGCGGCGGTTGGCCAGCAATACCGCTTTTTGGCGGATTATTTGCAGGATCTTTCGGACACTTTGGCACAACGTAACGACCCGCCCAAGGCTTGGTATCAGCCGGAAGTGGCGTCCAGCTCCGCCGGAAAGAAACGGGAAAACGGGGATCAGTGCATCTGGTTTGCAGGGATTGCCTGTCGGTATTACGTCCTTTTATGCGACGGCATGGGCACCGGCCCGGAAGCCGCCCGGGATGCCAAACAGGTCAGCGAGATGCTGCGGCGGTTGCTCTCCTGTGGCTATCCGGCGGCCTATGCCCTGAGAAGTGTCAACAGCCTGTGTGCTCTGCAAGGCAGAGCCGGGGCGGTGACTTTGGATCTGGCAGAGCTGCGGCTGGATACGGGAAAAGCCACCCTCTACAAATGGGGTGCAGCTCCGTCCTATGTATTCTGCCAGGGAGAGCCCATAAAAATCGGGACAGCCACACCACCGCCGGGGCTGTCGGTGGCCGACGGCCGGGAAACGGTGGAACGGCTGTCCCTGCGTCGGGGAGAGACGCTGGTTCTGCTCAGCGACGGTGCAGGGGGAGAGGAGTCCCTACGCCGGGTGTGGATCGATGGGGATGTGCCAGCCGGGGAACTGGCAAACAAAATTCTCCAGAGCAGTCGGACAGTCCATGCAGACGACGCCACTGTCGCGGTGGTGCGTCTGCACGGCACATCTGCATAATACTACAAAAAAATTGCGGAATTTGTCGAAACACAAGATGTAGGTGTAAAATTTCCGCAAAAACCACAAGATTTTGATTTAAGCTGTCGAAAAAACCGCCCGAAAGGGCGGTTTTTATGTCTTTACGCAGCCTGATCCAAATCCATGAATTCTTCGTAGGCGGTTTCCGGGTAGGGGGTGGGATTGCAGTTTGTTTTACTGCTGTACGCTCCTCCGCCGGTGACGTTGCCAAACATTTGGCCCCAGCCGCCGTAGTAGTTCAGATATTCCCGGAAATCGTTGTAGTGATTGTGGGTGTAGAATACATATACCTCGTCGGATTCAAACGTACCGTTGTGATTTTTATCCTGCCGGGCATAGACCAGCCGTGCCGCACCCCGGGTGATAACCGTACCGTCATTGTATATCTTGACCGCATAGCCGCCGGGGGTTTCCGTTCCGGTGGTACCGATGTCCATTTCGTAGTACTGCAAATCGCCACCGCAGCCGGAGATGTCCGGCAATTTCGGCTCATAGGGGTATTTTCTGGTATTTCCGGAGAATTTTGAGTGGTTGACCCGGAGATATTCGCCCCAAATGCTTTCCGAGGGCCGGGTTTTCTTGCTGGTGGTGTAATTGGCAGGGATGCTGTTGCCGCCGAAGGCATACATATAGGCCGCCACTTCTTCCAGGGTGATGTACGCACCGCCCTTGTAAATACGCATGACCTCCCGGCCATCGGCATCAACGATCACATACGTACTGCCACCGTCCAGATAGTAAGCGGTGGTATTGCGGATGAATTTTCCGTCCGCCATGGGGCGGTTGTCCGCTTCCGTAGCATACTGACCGGGTATTTCCAAAGAGCCGGAAAGCAGGCCGTGCTTGCTTCTGTACTTGGCGTTGGTCAGACAGCAGGCCATGGTATAGTTTGCGTAAAACGCTTCCTTGCTCACAGCGGCATAGGGGTCTGCATCCGGGCATTGGCCCTCATGCTTTTGAGGCTGAAACGGGATGATATTGGGATGGTCTTCCGGAGTCTCTGCCGGAGCACAGGCACTGAACACAAGCACCAACGCCAACAACAGCAGAAGAATTTTCGTTTGTTTCATAGTCATTTCCTTTGTGTTTCTTTGCTTACTTCGCCAGATTTTGGATCCATGTGCCGCTTCTGACCATGAAGTAGCCCACGATGCTTTTTACAATTTCCGCACCCTGGCAGATTAAGTACAGCGGAATGATGGGAAGATCCGTAAACCGGCTGAGGACGAATGCCAAAGGCACCAGAAGTCCCCACATAAAGCCGCAGTCAAACAGGAAGGTGATGCCTGTCTTGCCGCCGGAACGCAAGGTAAAGTACGCTGCATGGACATAGGCGTTGAAGGGGATCATCGCAGAGGAGATCACGATCAATTGTGTAGCAAGTGTCTGCACCTGCTCCGTAGCATTGTACAGCAGCGGAAACGGGCCGCCAAAGGCTGCACAAATACCGCCAAATACCGCACCTGCTGCGGTGGAGAGGAAGCAAAGCTTCCGGTTGGAATCCCGGATCTCCGTTTCCCCGGTGCCTGCTCCCAGCATCTGTCCCATAATGATGCCCACGCTGTTACCCATGGCCAAATAGGACACGGATGCAAGATTCCAAATGGTGTTACTGATGTTCATGGCCGGAACCACGTCCAGTCCGCAGGTAGAATAGCACTGGTTGACGATGGTAACACCTGTGGCAAACAGACATTCATTGACCAAAAGTGGCATACCTTTTCGCAGAATATTGCCCAGCAGCTTGCCCGGTACATACATGGATCGGTACGCACCCTGGATAAAGGGGCATTTTCTTCCGTGAAAATGCGTCCAGCCGGCGACAATGGCCAATTCCACAAACCGGGAGATCACCGTCGCCAATGCCGCACCTTCTGCCCCCATAGCCGGGGCACCGAAGTGACCGAAAATGAAGATATAGTTGAAGATCAGATTCACAAACACTGCCACAATGCCGGCCACCATGGGTACCACGGTCTGTCCGGTTTCCCGGAGCGTGCCGGAGTAGGCATTGCTCAAAGCGAAGGGGAGAAGACCCCAAAGCATGATCTGCAAATAGTCCTTGCCGTAGCCCAGAATGGCGGTGGCATCCTGGGGATTGCCTTCCCCTTGCAGATAAAGGCTAATCAGGGGACCGTCAGCCAAAACCAGGATCAGAGACCAGACCGCCACCAAAAGGGCGGATATCATCACCTTAAACCGGAAGGTATGTCGGATGCCGGTGGCGTCGTTATTGCCGTGGAACTGGGCCGTAAAAATACCCGCACCGGCATTGGCACCGAAAATGCACAGGTTAAAAATAAACAGCAGCTGGTTGACGATGGAAACACCGCTCATTTGCAGCTGTCCCACCTGGCCGACCATAATATTATCCAGCAAGGAGACAAAACTGGTGATGAAGTTCTGAATGACAATGGGAACGGCGACGCCCGCTACCCGGTGGTAAAATGCCCGGTCGCCAATATATCTATTTAACATGATTACCTCAATTACAGTTCCTTACCGTCCATAAATACCCGCTTGCCGGTGTAGTCACTGCGGCAGATGATGAAGTCAGCCTTGTGGCCGGGAGCGATGGAGCCCACCTGATCCTGTACGCCCAGGGCACAGGCAGGATTGTAGGTTGCAGCCCGGACGGCGTCCGCCTCGGGAACACCGAAGAGGATGGCATTGACCATACCCTGATACAGATTGGTAGCGGCACCGGCAAGGGTGCCGTCAGCAAGCTTGGCCACGCCGCCGGAGAGTGTGGCCATCTGGCCGCCCAGCTCGTACTCGCCGTCGGGCATGCCACAGCAACGCAGAGCGTCGGAAATCAGAATCATCCTTTCCGCACCGAACATGGAAAACGCCAACCGCACAGAGGCGGGATGGACGTGCAGTCCGTCGCAGATCAGCTCCGCACGAACCTTGGGATTTTCCACAGCCGCGGGGATCACACCGGGCTTGCGGTGGTGGATGCCGGGCATGGCGTTGTACAGGTGGGTCAGATGGGTCGCCCCCTTGGAAAAGGCCTCCTTGGCGTGGTCATAATCGGAGTCGGTATGAGCAACGGACACGGTGCAGAGCTTGCTTGCATTTTCCACAAATTCCGCCGCACCGGGCAGCTCCGGGGCAACGTCCACGATGCCCACCATGCCGCCGCAGGCGTCATACAGTTCCTTGAAGCCTTCAAAATCCGGCTCTTTCAGATAGTCTGCATTCTGTGCACCCCGCTTGGCGTAGGAAAAATACGGGCCTTCCATGTGGATGCCCAAAATCCGGGCACAGCCCTCCGGGGCAGCATCCCGAAGATCCCTGGCGTTGCAGAACGCCTTTTTCAACGTGTCGTAAGGCAGGGTCATGGTAGTGGGAGCGAAGCCGGTGATGCCTTGCTCTGCCAGATATTTTGCCTGACGTTTCAGATCTTCGTAGCATCCGTCGGACGCATCGGAAAGCACGCTGCCGTGGATGTGGCAGTCGATAAGACCGGGAATGACGGTAGCACCTTCCAGGTCGATGGCATCTTCCGGCACGTTTTCCGGCAGAACAGCACCGAAAACACCGTCCTTTACCTCAAACGCACCCAAATGAAAACGCAGATCGGAGCAGAAAATTCGAGCATTTTTGTAAAACATAAGAGTCCTCCTAAAATCAACTTGCCTCTCCCTTTGGGAGAGATGCCCCACAGGGGCGGAGAGGGCAAATTTGGACACCCCCTCAGTCAAAAATCAGAGATTTTTGACAGCTCCCCCAGAGGGGGAGCCAAGGTAGAAAATTATTTCCGGATATCCGGCAAGCTTGCCGCGGCGGCGGACTGGCCCACCCGGCGGGTGTTTTCATCGGGAAGCATAACCTCCACCTTTTCGTACAGAGCCGGGAATTCATCTTTCAAAACCTGCTGGCAGGTAGCCAGGATGGTGTCGCCGCCCTTGCCGGACATGACCCGGCCGAGGAGCATCAGGTGGCGGATGTCGTAGAACTTGTTATACAGCACCACGGTGTGGGCAAGATAGGTTCCGATATCCTTGAAAATGGCCTGTGCCCGGGCATCGTCGGCCTCCATAAGCTTCTGCACCGCTTTCAGCTTCTCAGCGGGGGACAGCTCCTCGTCCAATTCAATGCCCGCCCGGGGTGCCAGCTTGATCACCGCATCCTGGGAGAAATACTTACAGCCCACGCCAAAATCCGTGGACCATTCGTCCTGCATGGCATTTTCGTTGAGATCCACAGGAGCAAAGGCCAACTCGGAGATCCAACCCAGCACATTTTTGTCCTTATCCACGTAGCCCACGGCTTCGCTGGTACCCATAGCCAGGCCCATGATATTGCCGCAGTTCATGCCCATAGCACCGGCCAGAGCGGAAACGTCACCGTCATTGGCGACCACGATGGGCACATCACCGATCTCGGCGGCGGCCCGGTCAAAGACAGTCTTCACCTCGTCCCACCGATCCCGGGGTACGCAGTAGAAGATGCTGGAAATCATAGGTGCATTGCCCACGAACACACCGGCGGAAGAGACGCCGATGCCGTCCACCCGGGGCATTTTGGAAGCGGCGGTGCGGAAAGAATCCAGAATTCCCTCATACTGATAGCTGGGGTCGGGATTCTTCTTGGGATGCCACACCACTTCTTCGGAGTAGACGCACTCGCCGTCGATGACAGCGGAAACTTTCCGGTCAGATCCGCCGGCATCAAAGCCGATGCGGCAGCCGTCCAGATGGCCGCCCAGAGGTCTGGGGGCTTCGTTGGCCTCGGGGCACTTATCCAGAGGCAGATCCAGAATGGTCAGCTCTTTTTCGTAGAGCTTCTGGAAAAAGTCGTAGTCAAAGGCCCGTTCGCCATGGATGCTGTAAGCACTTTGCAGTTTTTTCGCAATATCGCTGCAACCGCAGACATAGACCTTGAAGCCGCCGATGGACCACAGCAAAAATTTCATATACCGCTCCACATAGCGGTAATCGGCAGCAGCCATTTCCTTGGTTCCGTGGATGAAGGTGCGGCGGACAGAAATCTGTCCCTCCTGACGCTCCACCGCAATGGCGATGGGCGTTTTTGCACCTTCCAGGTAAGCATCCATCCATACGCCGAAGGGAATGAACTCCGGATCCAGGGCAGGCACGTTCTTCAAATCAAATTTTATACCCAAATATTTCATGTTGGTTCCTCCATTATTTGCTGCGTACCGAGTTTTTGACTTGCTCCACGATACGCTTCATATCGTCCATTTTTTCTTCCATATCCGCCACCAGCTTCAGCTGTGTACGGGCCCGGACCAGATTATGCTCCGGGTAGGCAATTTTGAAGTACAGGTCTCCGTCGATATAGTCCTTCAAAAACCGCAGCCCCACTTCCAAGGTCATGATCAACGCACCCATGGGAAGCATTTCCACTTCCTTGTCCGTCAATGCGGTAGCGGCTTCCAGGAAGCCACGGGTGTACACCTCAAACATATGCAGATCCAAGGACATCTTGCTCAGATCCTGCTCGTCTTCCGCGGCGGTGGCCGCACCGAAGCGGATGGAGTCGCCGAAATCATGGACGCTCAGGCCGGGCATAACGGTGTCCAGGTCCAGCACGCACAGGGATTTCCGGGTCTTCCGATCCAAAAGCACATTGTTGAGCTTGGTGTCGTTATGGGTCACCCGCAGGGGCAGTTCCCCGGAAATACGCATTTTCTGCAACGTGCTGCCCACTTCCTCGTGTGCCAGCACGAAATTCACCTCGTCCCGGACAGCTTCCACGCGGCCCAAGGGGTCTTCTGCAACGGATGCTTTGAACTGGCGGTAGCGGTCAATGGTGTTGTGGAATTCCGGGATGGTCTCGTACAGGCTATCTGCCGGGAAATCTGCCAGCAATTCCTGAAAACGGCCGAAAGCGATACCGCTTTGGTAAAAATCCTCGTCACTTTCCGGGGCATCCAGGCAGAAGCCCTTCATAAAGTCGTACATACGCCAGAAATCCCCCTCGGGATCCCGGTAATAGGACTCGCCCTTCTTTGTCAGAATAAAGTGCATGGCCATACGGGGATCTTCCACCCGGGTACGCAGATAGTCCGTAACGGCAATGACATTGGACATCAGCCGGATGGGGTGACGGAAGACGTATTTGTTGATTTTTTGTAAAATGTATTCAGCACCGGTATCGGTGGTGACTCTGAATGTGCTGTTGATGTGGCCGTGGCCAAACTCCCGCCAGGAAACGGGCGTCCCGCTCAACTGAAAAGCGGCGGTCAATTGGGGAATTTGCAAAGAAATCACCTCAAAATAGATTTACCCGAAAAAAGGGCATTTATCAAAAGAATTTTACCATATCTATATAAAAAAAGCAATCTAAAAAGCAAATTGGAAACATTTCCAATCAAGATATGCACCACTGTCCATATATAAAGTTTCAGGCACATTGCAAGATACTGCAATGTGCCTTGTGATTATGCTTCTTTGTTCTCACCGGTGTCCAGAGAATTGATGAGTTTCAACATTCTTGCACCGTAGGTAATGGAGTCATCCAGTGCCCATTGCAGGCTGGGTGTGTGCCGCAGCTGCAAAGCCGCACCCAACTCCCGGCGCAGATATCCTGCGGCAGAGTCCAGGCCCTTCAAAGCATCCTTAGCCTTGTCCTCTTCCAGAAAACTCACATAAATTTTTGCAAAACGCAGATCCGGGGTGGTCTCCACACGGGTGATGGAGATCATGGTGCCGCTGACCCGGGGATCTTTTACATTCCGCAAAAGATCGGACAGGGCCTTTTGGATCTCCTCATTGATTCGATTGATTCGATTGGATGCCATAATTCATCCTCCGTTTGATAATAATATGTCATTTACAGGGAATGTCTTGGCCCCCTCTCAAGGGGAGCCAAGGCGGCTTCGCCGCAGTTCACAATGACATTGTTGCTTTAAAAGTTCCGGCCGCCGCACGTGCGGCCGGCAATTTCATATTACTTCTTGATCTCCTGCATGGCGATACTTTCAAATACC
>JAZOBY010000096.1:0-36654 GCA_045596215.1 Faecousia sp. | reverse complement strand
TACGACGCAAATGGCAATGTTGTTTCTCAGGTTATCGAGGCCAGCATTGAGGCTTGTGCAAAGAGCCACATCGGCGGTGCAAACAACGATCTGGTTATCGCTCTGATGCGTTACGGCGATTCCGTAAGCAAGGTTGGCTAATAGCCACATTTGATTGACGGTTATACCGTCCACTATTACATCACTCCCAGTGTTTCGCCATCGCAAAATCCTTGCGATGATGCGATGGCGTACGCTGTGTGTGCAATTCAAATACTTAAAGATTGGAGGAAAATGACATGAAGTTTTTTACCGAGCCCAGCGTTGAAGTGATCAAGTTCGCAGTTGAGGATGTTATCACTGTTTCTGGTGATGACAGCGGCAGCGGTGCACCCGTAGTGCCCCCCCTGGCTATGATTCCCCCCTGCATCAATTAATCACTAGGACGCGTGGGAGGAAGGAGCAATGCTCCTTCCTCCCATATCCCCATTTTAGGAGGAAAATGATATGCAAGGCCCTGCCTATAAACTAATGAGAGAACGCCTGGTTAAGGCTGCAAAAGCAAAAAGAGTGCCGGTTTTGGGACATTATGAATTGACGGCCCGGTGCAACCTGGACTGCAAGATGTGCTATGTCCATACACAAGATCACGCGGCGGCGTTAAAGAAAGAGCTGTCCACAGAACAGTGGAAGCGTATTTTTGACGAAGCCTGTGCTTGCGAAATGCAGTATGCAACCTTGTCCGGTGGCGAATGCCTGATCCGCAAGGACTTCCAGGAGCTGTACCTTCACTTGTGGAAGAAAAATGTTTTGATTACGGTTATGACCAACGCAACGATGCTGAATGCGGAATATGTTGAGTTCTTCAAAACCTATCAACCGGAACTGATTCAGATTTCCCTGTACGGAAGCTGTGAAGAAGGATATCTCAACCTGACAGGACATAAGGGCTTTGAAAAGGCGACGACGGCAATCCAGGCACTGCAGGATGCTGGCGTTGATATCCGTGTTGTGGCAACTCCCAGCCGATATATGACCGATGATTTCATCGAAACCTTGCGAGTAAGCAAGGAACGGGGTTTTAACGTTGCCTTGATGGACGTATATCTGACCCGCAATCGGGAAAATCCGGACAAGGACGACTATTTCCTGACGATCGATGAAACGGTAGACCTGCTGATCCGGCGTAATGAACTGTACGGTAAGGTGACGCCGGTTGACGTTACCCCCGAGCCTTGGGGCTGCATGTGTGAGGAACCGGGAATCGGTCTGACCTGCAATGCGGGCAATTGCCTGGCAACCGTAACTTATGACGGCAAAATGTATCCCTGTGGCAATGCACTCATCGGCGAGGGATATTCCCTTTTGGAAATGAGCTATGCGGAGGCTTGGGAGAAGACAAAAGCAGTAGCTGACACGGTTAAGCAAGGCATTGAATGTATAGGCTGTCCCTATGACAAGCTTTGTTCCACTTGTCCGACCTTCCGCTTAAAGGATATGTACAGTGGACACTGCAATCCTGATATGTGCGAGCTTACACGTAAACTGGTTGCAGCGGGCGTTAAGAAACTGGATAAACAATAATGGCAATGTTTTTGCCTTGCACACCCCGGAGACACTCTCCGGGGTGTTCGCTTTTTGATTCAATCTCACATTCGCTTCCGAATTTTGGGCTTGTGTACGGAAAAATGGCACAATCTACAAAAGAAGTGATAATACCACGGTGAAATTTAACCCTTTCCAGCAATTTTCGATTTTTTTAATTTTTTGTGAATTTTGCCTTGCATTATTGAACGTGTAGTGGTATACTTATACTGTATCATTATGGGTAGGAATATACCCTTTCGGCAGAGAAACACTTTGCTGAAAATAATCGTTAGATTGGAGGAGTTGTCATGAACTATTTGACACAAGGCGCAAAGCGTTGTATCGCCATGGTGCTGGCAGTAGTTATGGTACTGTCGCTCATGCCGGTTATGCCTGTCTCTTTGGCCAACGCGACCGAAAATCAGGGGGACTATGCGAACCTGAGCGACCTGCTGGTAATGGATGAAAATTACGGCGGGGAATTGAGTGATCTGAAACAGATCATCACTTCGGGGATGCTAAAAGCTGAAAAAGAGATTACATACGACCAACTGGAGGAGGGCATTGTCGAAGTAGATAGTGCCAATAAGACCATTACTGCTCACAAGAGCAATGGTTGGATTCCGGTATCTGCCCAGATTAAAGTGGCAGATGTGGTTAAAGAGAATGTAGCTCTGACTGACGGCGTGGGTACTTATGCCTATTCCGGCAATGCGTTCTCTGTGGTTGTGACCTATGAACTTTATGTAGAGGTAGCAGCGGCAGACCAACTGGCACTGATGAATGCTGCCTATTACCTGGTACAGGATATTGCTACTGTGGCTTGCCTGCGTGATGGCACTGCAGAGATGATCCTTTCCACCCTCGTTTCCGAAATGGAAGAGCTGAAGGATGTGGAAGGCATCGAGCTGGACGGTGCTACTGCTGCGGACCTGATCAACCAGTTGGCCACCACCGGTATCGAGCTGCCTGCATTGACTCTGGGTGGCAAGACTACCACTTTGAAGTTCCTGGACATCGTTTCTGAGAGCATCGACGATGCTGCCGCTCTGCTGGCTGACAAGAACGACGATGGCATGCTGGCTCTGTACAGCGTGCTGAAGAAGTATGCTGCTCTAAGCAATCTGGAACTGGTGGATCTGCACAGTGCAGAGCTGATGGCAGCCCTGAACAGTAACTACGAAAGCATCAACGCACTGGCTAACGATGACTATGGTCTGGCCTATGTGCAGAAGGTGCTGAAGAAGTACAACACCGATGCTGTCAAGTCCATCGCGGACGCCAAGGCTGAACTGGGCACCGCTAAGACTCAGGCTGCAGAAGCTAGAGAAAAGCTGGAAGAAGCTAAGACTTTGGTGAAAACCTATGATGAGGGTAAGGCACAGCTGGATGCTGAGCTGACCAAATATCTGGGTACTGCCGACTATGCATTGGCAAAGCAGTATATCGAAATGTTTGGCGATCCCACCGGCGGAAAGCTGACACAGGCAATTGCTTATGTTGAGGATTATGCCGACGATGTGGAAACTGCCCGTGGCTACATTGCAGAGTACGAACCTCAGCTCGAGGCTGCTGAAAAGGGAATTGCAGATGGCGAGGCATACCTGGCAAATGCAGAGACTGTGTTGCTGCCCCAGTTGGTAGAGGTGGAGTCCGCTATGGGCACACTGATCGCCGCATTGAAGAAGTTCTGTACCACCGTCGAGCCTGCACAGAACTGTGCAAGCTGGAATGTGGTGGATAAGGACATTCTGCGGGATGACCTGACTTCCAATCAGTATGCTAAGCTGAACAATTGGCTGAACGCACTGGAAAGCACCAAGCTGTATACCGATGCAGATGTCAACGGTAAACTGTACGTTGCTTCCAAAGAAGTTCAGTACAATATGTCCATGTTCGATGTGAACATTGAGCTGATCGTCTATAAGCTGGACGGTACTGTTGGTTCCAACAACCTGATTGAGGGTGAAAAGGTTACTGGCAAGGTGACTTTGACTGATGGTGCAGCAAAGGCAGAAATTCAGGCTGCTATTGATGGTGCTAACGTCAAGCCCACCGCTGATCTGACTTACTATGGCGAAGCTGTTGTGTCCGCTCTGCCTGATACACTGAGCGAAGACATCACTTATACAATTAAATACTATCCCAACTCCTATACATATAAGATTATGGATGGCAGCAATGAGCTGGTATCCGATACAGTCTACTATGGATATCAACTGAGACTGCCTGTTTATACCGGTAGCGAGAACCAGGTTTTTGAGTACAAGGTTGATGGCACTGTATACAACCAAGGCCAGGTTCTGACTGTTACGGACAATGTTACCATTGACCGCGTGCAGGGCAAGCCCCGTACTGTTGTGTTGATCAAGGATATGCTGGCAAACAACCTGAGCAGCGGCATGACCAGCAACGGTGCCGAGTTTGGCCTGTCTGCCGAGGCTGCTGCAATCCTCAAGAGTGCAGCACTGATCAGCGGCGACATTAAGCTGCGTATCCCCGGCGTGGATGCCTACGTGGCATTCGAGGGCGACAAGGTTGTTTCCAACACCTACGCTTCCGACCTGGGCGGCCTGTATTGGGTTCCCGTTGCTGCTGAGTATGTAGCAGAAAACGGCAAGGTGGTTGATACCATCCCCATGGTCGACGGCAAGGCTGACCTGAGTGCAAAGGATTACACAAAGGTCATCATCCGTTATGAACTGGTTGTGGAGTCCTCCGCAGTTGGTTCCGCAGTGATCCTGAACATGCTGAATATGCCCCATACTTTGGTTAATGAGTATGTTGCACAGGAAGAAGCTCTGGAAATCCTCAACAGCAAGTATGGCCCCTTGGGTCAGCTGGACGGCTCCAAGGTTGGCATGCTGGTTGCAGCCACCAAGGATATGGATCCCGAGATCTACAACGCAGCTCTGGCTATCCAGCAGAACTGCATGGACGGCGAGCAGCTGGCTCTTTACAACCTGCTCACCGGTTACCGCACAGAGGGCATGGCTTTCTACTATGCCAACGATAAGGCATTTATCAAGCAGGCCAATCTGTTGACCGATGCACTGAACACCCTGTGGGGCGATCTGGACAACCGCAATGCACTGCTGGATGTTATGTATGAATATGCCGATCTTCTGGGCAAGACCGAGGAAGAAATCGAAGGCTATGTCGAGCCTCTGGGACAGTTGCTGGAAGCATTGCAGGGCATGAATCTGCTGCCCCATAATGCAGCTATCGATGTTGACAGCGACGAACTGCCCGCATTGGTTGCAGCCATTGCTGCCGCTAAGGGCAACACCCAGAAGTATAATACTTTGAGCGAGAATCCTGCTCTGTACATTGCCCCTGTCAGCAAGGACGCTCCTGACTATGTTTCCATCAACGTTCAGTTCTACATTGATGGCAAGCTGATCGTGGTTCCTGAAAGCGTTCTGAGCTCCATGGCATTCCGTCTGAATAAGTCCACCAATTCTTACACTGTAACAGCTAAGGATGCTGCTGCAATTCAGAAGATGATCGTGGATGCACTGGCTGCAGTTCAGGCTGGCAACGCTTACGATCTGAACGAGTTCTACACTTTGAATATTACAGGTGCAGTTCCCGTTGAGAATACCGTACTGACCGAAACCGCTACCGTGACCTACAACTATACCGCTAAGGAGTACAAGGTCAACGTAGAAGGTACCGCACAGCAGATTATCTCTGTGGGCTCCACCTTGAAGGTGAACCTGCCCGCCGGCTCTGCTCTGATGCGTTATGAGTACATCATTGACGGCCAGACCGTTCCCGCAGGCAGCTATACCTTTACTGCTGGACAGATTACCAAGCTGTTCGTAAACGGTTCCTATGATGTAGAACGGGTAGAAACCAAGCTGAATCCTGTTGGCGACAAGCTGCAGGGCGTGGTTGACGGTATGAACGGCGATATCGCTGTGGACCTGGAAATCACTGAAAATGCGGATGATACTTACAGCTATGTGATGAACATGGTGGTTCCCACTACCGTTATGAGCAATCCCGGTGCGATGAGCCAGGTGGGCATGGCCCTGTTCGGTGGCTATACCTACATCGAAATGAACGGCAAGGTACTGCTGGACGGCACAAAGATGTATGCTCAGGCACTGTTGGATGGTGTTCTGAACAGCGGCATGAGCAGCGAGACCCTGATGGAAGTTGCTGCCAATAACGGCGGCCTGCTGATGAGCTTCGAGCTGACCATGGGTGCTTCCTCCGAGGATCCCAATATGGTTACCACCACTCTGAATGTCTATATGAGCGGCGACAGTGCTGAGTTGGACACTCTGGCAGACAGAATCGCATATTTTGAAAAGTACATCAAGATCTCCTGTGTGGACGGCGCTCTGGTTATGGATCTGACCCTGCCCGAAAAGGCATATCAGGCCTATTTGGCAGCTATGCTGGTATTGGACCAGAGAGATATCAAGAATATCAACGATATGGACGGCAAGGTTGCCCTGGGCTATATCCTGGATGTATTTGATCCTGTTCTGACGGACGATACCCTGACCCTGAAGACCTTCACCAATACTCTGGCCCTGTTGGGTTACGATATCAATGCTGATAAGTTTGAACCCTACTTCCAGAGAATGTTGGATGCTTACAACGCTTTGGAATGGAATTACGACGAAAACGGCGTTGCTACCTCTCTGACTGGTCGCGAGGGTGCGGTTAACCTGCTCAAAGAAAAGGTCGGCGCACTGGGTGGCATGATTGCAGACAAGGAGATCTCTGTAAAGGTCACCTTGAATGTCACCAATTTGGAGACGGATTACGAGGCTGTATTTGCAGATATCAGTGCGGCAGGTATCTCCAACAAGGTAGGTCTGACCACCGATCTGGCAGCTAAGGATCTTGCCGGCAAGGCAGTGGTTGTTCTGCTGTCTGATGTGGGCTCTGCAAAGGCTCCTGTCACACTGGATTTCAGCGACCTTACCGTGATTGACCTGAACGGCTTCAACATCTATGGTGACATCAACTGTAAGGAAGGCAGTGTTTACATTGTTGACAGCTCCTTGGCCGATGCCAAGGCAGGCTGTGTTACCGGTAAGATCACCGGCAATGTGAAGATAATGGCTGGTACTTATACCAAGGACATCACTGATAACCTGGTTGCAGGATATGTACAGGGCAGCGATGGCAGCGTTCGCAACAGCTACTACACCATCGACAAGGATAACAACGATAACTACACCATCACCCTGAACCCTGGCGCAGTCAACCTGAACCAGCTGCCGGATATCAAGGCCCTGGCTCTGGATATCCTGTTTGACCTGGTCGTAAATGGCTACGATAAGGGTGCTATGTGGATCAACGGATTCCAGATTTATGATATCGCTCTTGAAAATATCGTTGACATCTATACCTCTGACAGCAAGCTGGATGCAATGCTGGCCACCATCGTGAACGGCACTGCTAACCAGGCACCTTGGTTCAATGTAGCGGATCTGGCTGAACTGTACAACGTTTTGGTTGCAGATCTGACCAACTTTGACAACATCGCAAATGGCGAGTATCTGGCACAGTATGAGCTCACAACCGCTCCTTGGGAGATTTCCGTCTTCGTTGACGGCGATCACATCTCCGGCGGTCTGGGTGCATTGGGCGAGGCTACTGAAAAGCACACTGTTACCATTGTTCTCGGCGAAGACAAGGTAACCGAAGAAATCAAGGATCTGGCTGCGGAACTGGATAAGGTTGTGACAATCGAATCCGAACTGGAAATGAGCCAGGGCAAGCACGGCAGCACCATCCGTTTCGATGCAATCTACAAGCAGAGCTCCATCGTGATCGATTTGACCGGCGATAACAACTACATCGTCATGATCGGCACGCTGTTGGCTGACGCTGTGGATAACAACGCAGCACTGGTTGCTGGCTTGGAAACTTACAAGAATTACGGCTCTACTAAGGGCTTGAAGGCCGCAATCGATAACTGCACCGTCAGCGATCTTCTGACCGCATTGGCAAATATCGACAGAGGCTATGACTTCTCTGAGTTCGGTAAACTGGGCGATGCTTACGCCGAGGTGCTGAAACTGGTGGGTGCAGTGATCCGCAAGCTGGACATCGCTGACAGAGGCCACCAGAAGCTGGGCGGTGCTGAGTCTGATGAATATGCAGTTTATGTACTGGATAAGGAAAATATCAGCGTTTCCAAGTCCATCACCAAGCGCGGTTATACTTTAACTGTTAACGCAAAGGCACCTTTGGTTTCTGTGACTCTGCTGCTGTGCAATGCATGTCAGCATAGCAACCCGATTTATGTGCCGGAGAAGTATCCCAACTGTACTGACGACGGTAACATCGCTTACTGGTACTGCGAATCCTGCAATACCTGCTTCGAGGATGCCGAATGCACACGTGCCATCGCTAAGGAAGACACCGTGATTCCTGCAACCGGCCACAACTACACCGTAGAGTGGACTTGGGCAACCGATTATAGCAGTGCGATCGCAACCTTCAGCTGCACCAACACCAACTGCCCGGACAGTGTTGGTTATGCAAAAGACAATGAGATCGACAGCGAGATTACCGAAAAGGCCACCTGCGATAAGGAAGGTGCTGTTGTCTACACCGCATCCGTGGTATTCAACGGTGTTACCTACACAGACAGCAAGCAGGCTGCTCTGGATAAGCTGGATCACGTTTATACCACTGCTCCCATCGCCTGGGCATGGGCAGCAGATTACAGCAGTGCAATCGCCACCTTCGTTTGCGACAACTGTGCAGAGGAAGTTAAGGTTGACGCTGCGGTAACAAAGACCACTATCGGTGCAAGCTGCACCGTGGACGGCAAGATCGTTTACACCGCTGTTGTAACTGACAGCAACGATATCAAGTACACCGATGTGAAGGAAGAACCCATCATCGCTGAGGGCCACAAGTACCAAGTGACCTGGAGCTGGGCTGCTGATTACAGCAGTGCAACTGCTACCTTCACTTGTGCAAACTGCGATGACATCCATGATGTTTTGAATGCCGATGTGACTACAAACGGCAAGGGCGTCTATGTTGGCACCGTCACCTATCAGGGCGTTGTGTATGTAGATGTTCAGACCGTGGATCACAGCTTCCAGCTGGATGGCTGGACCTGGGCAGTTGATTACAGCGGTGCGACCGCACACTTCACCTGCACCATCTGCGGCGAAAACCTGGATGTGAATGTTGTTTCCACCAGCGTGACTGTGGATGCAACCTGCACCGATCAGGGCCAGACGGTTTACACCGTAACATTGAGCGTTGATGGCACCGTGTATACCGACACCAAGATTGTTCCCATCGCAAAGAAGGAACACGATCTGACCTATGTGGCAAAGCAGGGTGCAAGCTGTACTGTGGATGGCAACATCGCTTACTGGTACTGCGAGACCTGCGGCAAGTACTTTGCTGATAAGGATGCCACTCAGGAAATCTCCAAGGAAGACACTGTGATCGAAGCCGGCCATAAGTACACCGGCGAGCCCACTTGGGCATGGTCCGAGGACAACGGCAACGCAGTTGCCAAGTTCACCTGTGATGTATGCGGCGAGTCCTGCTATGTGGAAACCACCACAACCAGCAAGACAGAGGGTGCTTCCTGCACAGAGAACGGTAAGACCATTTATACCGCCAAGGTTACCTTCGGTGGCACCGTCTACACCGGCACCAAGCAAGTGACCATCCCCGCAACCGGCCATACCTACGAGCAGGTTGGCGAGCACTTCACATGGGCTGAGGATTACAGCAGTGCTTACGTGACCATTCAGTGTCACTGTGGCGACACCAAGACAGTGGATGCCATCATTACAAGCAAGACTACCGAACCTACTTTCGATGCAGACGGCAAGATTGTTTATACTGCAACCGCAGGCTACAATGGTCAGATCTTTACTGACACCGCAATCAAGCCCTTGCAGTACAAGCTGAGCATTGATTCCGTAACCGTTGGCACCAATGACAAGATCGTTGGCACGAAGGTGACCGAAGATAAGTTCATCTATCTGGATCTGCAGCCCTCCGGCGTCACAGTTGAAGAACTGCTGGTTCTGCTGGGTGTAGAGTATCAAGCAGATAAGCTGACCCTGACGCTGACCAACAGCAAGGAAGGCTCCGGTCTGGTCTGTAACGGTTCTACCCTGACCATCACTGCAACCAATAATGACGGTCACAGCGTAAGCGTTTCCTATGTTATCATTATCTTGGGCGACGTAAACGGCAACGGCCGGATTGAAGTAGCCGATACTTATTTGATTGCAGCAACCCGCGTGGGTACCAGCAATGTTGAACTGAGTCGGTATGCTTTGATGGCTGCTGATGTAAACATGAATGGCGGACTGGATGTGGCGGATGCTTCCAGAAATGCGAACAAGGTCGTATTCTGGGATTCCTACACCACCAGACTGTAAGCAATGGTCAGAAGCCATAGGAGGTTTATGGAATGAAAATCACAAAGAAAATTATCGCACTGCTTATGGTAGTTGCCGTATTAGCAGTTTTGATGCCTGCCGTTTTGGCGGCAGGCAACGGTGCCGGCTCCTATGAGGCAGGTTCTACCGTTAAGGTACGTTTTGCCTACAAAAACGAAACCGGTGTTGAGGGTACTATTTCTTTCAGCAACCCGGATCTGTTTAAGGAAAACGTCAATGCACTGTCACCTACCATCACCGGAAACGGTTTCTATAATCCGAGCACAAAGTATTGGATGAGTTACTTGCCCAGTGCAGGTGACATTGCCATCGCTTTCAACCTGACCATTAAAGACAATGCCCAGGTTGGTGATACATGTGTGATTACCCACACTTATCAGGTTAGTATTGACGAGGGCATGGATCTGTCTGAGGTGCGGACAGAGAGCATTACCATCACGGTAAAGGCAAAGCCCGCCACACCGACTACCAAGCCTACCACACCTACCAATCCCAAGCCCACCAACCCCAAACCCACTACCCCTGCTACCAAGATCGATTACACAGAGCTGAACAAGCAGATCGAGATTGCTCAGGGTCTGGACGAAGATCTGTATACAGATGAATCCTGGGATGCATTGGAAAAGGCATTGAAAGATGCGAAGGCAAAGCGTTCCAGTAAGAGCCAGAGTGCTGTTGATGCAGCTGCCGAGGCTTTGAAGAATGCCATCGCCGCCCTGGTTGAGATGGATTACTCCGCACTGGCTGCCGCAATGGACCAGGCTAACAAGCTGGCTGCCGATAACGAATTGGCAGGTCTGTTCAAGCAGCTGTGCGAGGCCATGACCGAGGCAAAGGCCCTGCTGAACTCCGGCGATCAGGCTGCCGTCGATGCAATGACCGCCAAGATCCTGGATCTCTTGGCTCAGATTACTGCCAAGATGGAAGAAATGGGCACAACACAGATCGTTGAGGTTGAGAAGGAAGTGGAGAAGGAAGTCCTTCCCAGCGGTGAATACTGCAATATTCCCATGCACAAGGTATGGCCGATCCTGTTCTGGATCAGCTTGGCCCTGAATGCCGGATTCATTGTATTCTTCGTCATCTACTTTGTTAGAAAGAAGAAGAACCGCACGGATACGACTCCGCTGGTAGACTACGACATCAGCGACGACGAAGTATAATTTAACTCCAAATACTCCGGTCAGCGTATTTGCTGACCGGAGTACAGGACGTTTTACGAGGGTGGAAAAAATGGACAAAAACGAGCAGACCTGGACCAGAAAAGAATACGAAACCTGGGACGAGGCATTCCGCGGTCAAACCGGCGTGGTGCGTCAACAGTCCGTCAGAGTTGCTGCGTATACACAGGCTCTGTTTGTTCAGGCCTGTGCCGGCAAATTCGGTACGGACACACCCCATGGGCAGGAGCAAATGCAGGGCGAATATGCAGATCTTGCCTATAAATGCGGCATGTATCACCAGTTGGGCAAGGCACTTGTGCCGCCGGAATACCAGCTTTGGCGGGATGATTTCACCGAAGAAGAAAAGGCGGTGTACCGCAAGTACACTACCGATGGCCGCTTGCTGGTAGCTGCATTGCAGGAGCGGGGCAACCGTGCAAAGGAAAAGCGGAAAGGCGAATATGTGGAACTTCCCACTAAGAACATTCCCTGGCTGATGATTCGGGAAACCTGTCAGCAGCATATGGAACGTTGGGACGGTTCCGGCTATCCGGAGGGAATTTCCGGGGATGCCATCAGCCCCATTGCCCAAATCGTTGGCCTGGCCAAGGAATTGGATCGTCTGGCGGCTGAAACCAAGTCTGAAACACCCTTTGATGATGCATTTACCACTTTGGTTGCACAAAGTGGCGTGCTGTGGTCGCAGGAACTGATTGCTGTTCTCAAGGCAGCGAAAAACAAGTGCCGCAGTGTATATAACAAGTACATCCACTACACTATGACCCTGCCCAAGACCATCCCGTTGGTGGAAAAGAAGAAGGACCGCCCCATGGGCCTGTCCTACCGCCCCATGGTCAAGGACAAAGAGGGGACAGTAGCCGCATACGAAGCCATTCCTTGGTTTGGCGGCATTGCGGATCGCCCCGGCGAAACAGAAAGTGCTGAAGAACTTGCGGACATGCTCCGCCGCACCGAATTGGTGTCGGACATGAGTCTGTATTTCCTGTACGAAGCCGCAGATGCTGTGCTGCGTATGGAAAACTGCAAGCTTGACCGCCAAGGCGTATTGTTGCAGATGATGCCGGACTTTTATTTGGCAGGCAGTCAGCTGCAACGGATCAATCAGATGTTTAAAGACCAGGGGATCGACAAACAGAAATTGATGTTGACTGTCCCGGCGGGAATTCTGGCGAATGCCACTAAGGCGACGCTGGAAACCATTTCCCGTTACCTGCGAAACGGCATCGTTCTGGTTCTGGATGAATATTATCCGGAAGCCATTGCCCCAAAGCTGATCCAACAGTTGGGCTTTACCCATTTGCGGCTTGCCGGAGACCGGCATCTGTTGCAGCAGTCGGCAAATTCCATGGCGGAACTTCGCCGAATGGGCTTTACATTGCTGGGCGGCAATGCGGATTCACCGGATGCCCTTGCCTGGTTGCTGGATAGCGGAGCATATCTTGTCAGTGGCACTATGACCGGCATACCGTTCAGCGAAGATGAACTGATCCGGGATGCCCTTGCCGCGGAGAAATAAGCCATGGCAGAAAATGAAAAAACTGTCCCGAAGGAGCAAAAAATAACCGGTGCGGAACGTCAGCAGCGCGGTTTGTTCAAAAAACGGCGTGCCGGTATTGTTCTGAGTAAGGATGAAGTTCTCGAAATCAAGGCCGGACGTAAAGCTCTGAAAGCAGAAATGAAAGCCCGGGAACTGTACAACCGGAAAGATTTTGAATTGACGGCTGCCTCTTTGGGACTTTACTTTGATAAAAGTCGAATTTTAGCTATACTTTGGTTTTTTAGGGGAAAAGGCCTGTGGATTTTGCTGGCGGCGGCTTTGGCTACGCTGGCGGCCATCTGGTTGACTTCCCAAATCACCCAATTACGGGGACATTTCACCATCAATATGTCGGCTGATATGTTCCGTGAAGGCTTTGTTCTTAGCGAAACCGAGGATTTTGAAAAACCTACGACCTATTTGTTCTGCGAACCTGCGGTGGACGTGCCCTGTATCTCCATACAGGATCTGCCGGAGGATCTGGATACCTACGAGGGTCAGCACAACGCAAACTATTTTGCCTATACCTTCTTTGTTCGCAATGAAGGCGAGTCCACAGTGGGCTACCGGTGGCAGATTGGTCTGAATTCTGAAAGTCAGAGTCTGTCCGATGCCTGCTGGGTCATGGTCTTTGAGGACGGCGAGATGGCATTTTACGCAGAAATGGGTGCAGATGGTGCACCGGAGGCTCTGCCTGCGGTAGATGACAATACCCGCGGCTACCTGAAAGCACCCTTAATGGAGTTTGCGAAAGATCCAGATCGCCAATACGAGGTCATTGCAGAAAAGGGTGCCTTGACCTATTATCGGCTAACACCCATTCCCTTTGAGTCGGACAAGGTGGTGGCAAGCGGCATCCAGACGGAAGTGAAACCGATGGATGTGCACCGTTACACCGTGGTGATCTGGCTGGAAGGCGATGATCCCGAGTGTACCAACGATAAGATCGGTGGGCATGTGGGTATGCAAATGGATCTGACGTTGATTGAAGAATAAAAATACGTATATATCCCGATTACCGATGCCGTACTCCGCATGGGTAAAAGGAATTATATAGTTCCGTCGGGAACTGAAACACGAGAATATTTTGAAAGGATGACTTACAAATGGTTAAGAAATCTAAGCGTAAGCAGGATATCAAGTCCAAGCTGTTGGCCGCAATTGCCATGCTGATGGTAGCGACCATTATGATGGTATCCTCCACCTATGCGTGGTTCACACTGTCTACTGCACCCGAAGTGCAGGGCATCACCACCAATGTAGGTGCAAACGGCAACCTGGAGATCGCACTGTCTCCTCTGAGCGGTGACGCCTCTGAGATCACCTCCGGTGTTGGTGATTCCGTTCTGACATCTTGGGTTGACAAGAACCTGACCTGGGGTAACCTGTTGGATCTGTCCGACGCTTCCTACGGTCTGGGCAACATCAACCTGCTGCCCGCACAGCTCAACAGCGTGAATTCTCCGCTGAACTCCACCCCTTTGAAGACTCCCGTCTACGGTGAGGACGGCCGTATTAGTGCTCTGGAATCCAACACCTCTATCGGTGGTTTGGTTGACGGTGATCCGGGTTATGTTGTTGGCGGCGGTTACGGTGTCCGTGTTGTTGGTACTTCCTCCAACATGACGGAATACCAGATCACCTTCCAGAACAACTTCTCCGCCATGAACAGTGCGGTTAAGAACTCCCGCGATTTGGCAGAGATGTCTCTGAACGCCAACGGTGCGGCTCTGGCGGAAATCGCCATTGCCCATGCATCTGTTGAAACGGATAATAACAACTACGCTGCCTATGTTCCTGCTTTGAAGGACCTGGTAGCCAAGCTGCAGGAGTCCAATAACGAACTGGAAGCTGCCATCCGTGCAGCCCTGCTGGCTACCGCAGCCAGCGACATTCTGGGTGATGACGCTGACGATGCCACCGCTATCGATGCATACAACAAGATGGTCTTGTGGGTTACCGATGTAAATGAACTGGATGTTATTTGGGGAAATCTCGCAGCATTGTCTGATGAATTTTCTGGTGACAACACTCCTATCGGCAAGGCTTATGCTGTATGGACAAGTGTGAACAGTGACCTGAACGATTCTACCAATGGTGCAGTTGTCGTTCTGAATGGCCTGGACGCTAACGGAACTGTATCCTGGACTGATATCTCCGGCGTTATCGGTAAGCTGATGAATATCAGCGGTGCCAATAGTGTTAAGATCGGCAATGTGGATTTGAATACATTTAGAACCCAGGTCAGCATTTGGCAAGCTGGCGAACCCAAGGAAGCTGATTATAAGGACGGCGAAGGTAACTGGACTGACGGCACCGGCGATGCTTACAATGCTGATTTGGAAGCATACAATAATGCATCGGATATGGTGAATGGCATGCTGAATGGTGGTATCGCATTGAAATTGGACGAGGGTTCCGGTGTTTACGCGGAGCTGGCCTCTATTGTCGGTGATATCCATGCTGCTGTTGAAGACGTTAAGGTTACGCATTCCAGTTTGGGCCAAGGTACTTTGAAGCTTGACGTTACCATCGATACTATCACCGGCAACCCCGCACAGTTGGCTCTCTACAAGACTTTGCTGCAGCAAAAAGGCTACCTGAAAGTTAGTGGCACTGACAGCAATGCTGTGATCGACGTTAAGTATGCTTACATTGTGGACTTCCTGTTCCGCACCAATGCTTCCGGCTCCAACCTTATGTTGCAGACCGAAGGTGCACAGCGTATCTACGACGACAGCAACAATGAGCTGACCCAGGGTAAGGGCAGCACCATGACCTTCTACAGCACTGCCCTGAACGAGCAGGCTGTCAAGGGCCTGATGGATGCCATCCGCGTGGTATTTATGGATACCACCACCGGCGAGCTGCTGGGCATTGCCAAGCTGGATATGAACGAAGTGACCGCTGCGGATGATACTGTGGACGGTAATGCTGTGAAGAAGATCACTGCCAACCTGTATCTGTACAACTTCACGCAGGATGTTGTCGGCAAGCTGACCTTCACAACCGCCAAGTCTGCTGACGACGCAATTCTGTGTGCTCTGCAGGCGAACGCTGCCAAGGCTGTTTCCGCTATGGTTTACCTGGATGGCGACTATGTCACCAACGAGGACGTAGCAGCACAGGCCAGCTCCATGACCGGTACGCTGAACCTGCAATTTGCAAGCGATGTACCCCTGGTTCCCATGGAGAACTCCGCTCTGCAAAACGGCACCAGCAACAATCCCTAAGTTTTAACCCCTTTCTGTCCCGGGGGACAACCCCCGGGACAGAAGACGACCGGAGTTACGGCTATGGGTATTCTGTTGGAGTACACAGATACTCATAGCCACCCATCCGCTTTTTACAAATACCAACCTTTACGGAAAGGAGCACACTGTGAGCAAACAACCGCGAACCAAAAAGCAAAAGATCCGCTTGGTCGTATATATATGGGTGCTGATCGTATTGCTGTCTCTGCTCACCGTCGCGTCCTATTCCTGGTTTTCCCTTAGCAGAACCCCAAGAGTCAGCGACATGAACATGTATGTCAACGCCCTCAGCGGTCTGGAAATTGCATTGTCCTGGGACAGCAACGACTGGGGGCAGAGACTGGACTTTGTGGATATGTCCGATGAGACAGCTCCCTTGCGTCCGGTTACCTGGTCTGAGAAAGATCAACGCTTTTATGCAGCCGTTTATGGCATTGACGGCAGACTCACCGACCGGTGGGATCCATTGTCGGATGAGATCAATGCCAACAAAGACAGTGTTTACGGTTACTATTGCAAGGGCACATTTTATGCCCGGAGTGACCAAAGCGTGTCTGTATCTCTGGCACAGGCGGCAGTATCTGCCGATGGCCATGACGGCCACGGCACTTACCTGATCGGCACGCCCCTTTGGAACGGGGAGACGATCACCCATGACAACGGCGGCGTGGGTGCAGAAAGTGCCATGCGGATCGGTATCCGCATAACGCCGATCGATGAATTTGGAAACCCCACAGGGGAAACCCCTGTTTTCTATATCTATGAACCAAATGCGGACACCCATCTGAATGGCTCTGTTGGCTATGTTTCAACCCCCAGCATTGACGGAGCGGATTCCCTGGTCAGCGAGGACAAGCTGATCACCCAGTCCACAACCTCCTGGACGGAAGCATACCCTGTGGAGCGGGATGTGCTGGTCTACGAAATGGGTAAATTTGACAGTGACCCGGAGCTGTTTTCCCTGGACGCCGGGGAAATGGTAAAACTGGAATTGTATATCTGGCTGGAAGGGCAGGATGTGGACTGTACCAACCAAATTAAGGAAGCACAGATATTTGCCAATGTACAATTTGAAACCGCACCGGGCGATCAATCCGGCTTGAAGCCCATTGAATAACATCGAATATTTTGCAGAAATGCATTATAGATATTGCCTTTTAGTAAGAAGGGAGCGTCTCCATGAAAAAAGAAAACCATCCCAATGAAATCAACCAGAACGAAGAGGTGCAGATCGTGCCCGAAGAATCCAAGGGCAGAAAAATTGCCAGTACGATCATCAACGTGATCCTGGTCATTGCCATTGTGTTGGCCGCCATCTGCACGTACGTATCCTTCGTTTCCACCTCCGGAAGCGGTGTGCCCAGCATCTTTGGTGTACAGATGTTCTCCATTCAGACGGACTCCATGTACCCCATTCTGATGCCCGGTGACCTGGTCTTTGACCGTGCTGTGGAGGATCCGTCCAGCCTCCAAAAGGGAGATATTATTACCTATTGGACTGTGATTAACGGAGAACGGGTGCTCAATACCCACAAAATCCACGAGATTTACGACGGCGGCGACTATCTGATTTTCTCCACCATTGGTGAAAATAGCTCGTCCGTTGACCCTCTGACCGTTCACGAGTCCGAAGTGGTAGGTAAGTACTGGTTCCGGATCGGCGGCATTGGCAAGGTGTTTGACTATTTGCAGACCAGCACAGGCTTCCTGCTGTTGGTTGTGGTTCCTGTTTTCATTTTCTTCCTGTTCCATCTGATCCAGTTCTTCCGGGTACTGTTTGAGTACCAGAATGTGAAGAACCGCATCAAGTATGAGCAGGAGCGTGGCAGAACCGAGGATATGATCGCAGCATCCCAGGCACAGCAACAGGAAGATGCCGTGAAGGCCCGGGAAGCCATGGAAGCCGAGCTGCGTGAAAAGCTGAAGGCAGAGATTCTGGCCAATATGGAAAAAGAGAAGATGGAAGCCGAACTGCGTGAGCAGATCACGGCTGAAATAGCGGAGCAGGAGCAGCCTGCCGAGACCCCTGCAGCAACAGAGGAAGAGGCATAGTCAATATTTCTGCCCGCTGATACAGTGAGGAGATAACCATGGATAATTTCTTACGCTATTTTTATATGGATATTGGGCAGGTATTCCAGTCGTTCGTGGATTTGATTGTTGCCATCGGTAACTTTCTGAACTACCTGCTGAATTTCCCCATGCGTATGGATAATATTAAAAAGTATTATCAAGAATTTAATACCTTGGAATGGGTACTGCTGTTGCTGGTAAACCTGGCATTGCTTGCCGTTGTGGGCCTCATGGTGTGGGGAATCATTCGGTTGTGCAAGAAACTCTTCCGCTTCCGTATTTCTCCAAAGCAGTATGACGAAATGGCGAAGCAAGTACGCAATTTACAGCGGGATCTTCTTCGTGCCAACTACGAAAAGGACAAGCTGCTGGCCATGCGTGTGGCAGAAGTGGGCCTGGAATTCGGGCAAAAACCGGAGGAGGAGTCTCAGGAAGAAGAATCCCAGGAGAATCCTCAGGAATATGTGCCGGAGACCAACCGGAATACCAGAAATTCTCCTTGCGTGGATCCTGCCGAGAGCCGGTTCTTCCGGCTTACCTCCGTGGATAACTATTATAAGACCCAGTACGTTGCACCCCAATACAACAATACCATCAGCCTGGAACAGCTGTGTGAGCAATTCCGGATGTATTCCGCATCCCAGCTGGGACTGTATTATGATATCACCATGATGCGCCACTTTATTGCATCCATGGGCACGACGCGGATCATCATTTTGCAAGGTATTTCCGGTACCGGTAAAACTTCTCTGGCTTATGCGTTCGGCAAGTTTGTGCAGAAGGATACCACTGTGGTATCGGTTCAGCCCTCCTGGCGTGAACGTACGGAGCTGTACGGCTACTTCAACGAATTTACCAAGAAATACTCGGAAACGGATTTCCTGCGGGCCATATATGAAGGAAACTATTACCGGGATCCCCATATCGTCATTTTAGACGAAATGAACATCGCCCGTGTGGAATATTACTTTGCGGAAATGCTGTCCATTCTGGAAATGCCCCGGCAGGAAGAATGGAAAGTGGATATCGTTTCGGCTACCTGGGATAACGACCCCTGTCTGATCGAGAAAGGCACGGTTCAGATTCCCAACAATATCTGGTTTGTCGGCACCATCAACAATGACGACTCTACCTTCGCCGTGGCGGATAAGGTTTATGACCGTGCGATTCCCATTGACCTGGACAGCCGTGCGGAGCCTTTTGAGTGTCCGTTAACACAACCTGTGCTTATTTCCACGGACCATTTGAATGCACTGTTTGATGAAGCCAAGGAACAGTATCCCATTTCTCAGGGCATGCTGGACAAACTGGAAACTTTGAATAACTATCTGATCAAGAATTTCCGGCTGGCCTTTGGTAACCGTATCAATAAGCAGATTCGGGAATATGTCCCCTGCTTTATTGCATGCGGCGGTACGGAGATTGAAGCAGTAGACTTTATTGTAGCAAAGAAAGTTTTGCGTAAGTTCGAGTCTTTGAGCTTGGGCTTTATGCGGGACGAGCTGACAAAATTCAGCACTTACTTAGATAAGCTGTTTGGAAAGAATACCATGGTTGCCTGCAAGGAGTACATTGACTACTTGAAGCGGAATAACTAACCATAGAAAGGAGTACGGCATGGCAAATACCCGTTCAAAAACTGAGAAAAAAACGGGACTGATTGATCCTGTTTATCAGAAATTTACAAAAAGTGTCATCCGTGCTCTTAGCAGTAATGACTTTTATAATTTCTTCATGGACTCCATTTCCAAAGCGGATAACGAATTCCAATTTTCCAACCGCAGATTGGAAAAGACGGTGGATATCACCTGGGTGGATGCCATTGAAGATGCGTTGGATGCATTTCAGAAGATCATCAACCTGCCCCGTCGCGTGATTCACGAAGAGGAGCTGATCGTCAATGTAGCCAACGCCAAAAAGGGCGGTGCAGATGTTGTACAGCATTTGGCTATGCATGCATCTTTGGTTGAGGATTTTGACGAAAAGAGAGGGGATATCCGCCCCAATAAATTGATGCAGAAGTATCGTGAAGACTCAGTAGGTCTTTACGAAAACCGATTGGTATTTACCACTATGGAGTATGCATATCAATTTGTACGCATTCGTCATGATGCCCTGTTTTCCGCCATGAGCGATGAATTCGGTGCAAAGCTGAAAGTAACTTCCAATATGGACAGTGCTACGGAAGCTGTTCACATGGATCTGTTTTTGCACATAAAGGACACCGACAGTGCCGTGCAGACGGATGAGAAAAACAGTGATGTGTTTTCCAGAATTTCCAGAGCATACCGGCTATTGCACATGATGATGAACAGCAATTTCGCCCAGGAAATGGCGAAATTACCCCGCATCAAAGGAACGGTAACGAAAACCAACGTATTGAAGCGTAACCCCAATTATCGCAAAATATTACAGCTGTGGGAATTCCTGCATAAATACACGGATATCGGTTATTCCATCCGGGTAACGGAGCAAAATCCCCAAATTGATACCCAATTACAAACAGACATCTACCATAATATTCTGTTCAACTACTTGATTTTGAAAGGATATTTGGAGGACGAAAAACAGCGTCGCGTTCCCGCACCTGTTACGGAACGGAAACGGGCATTGAAGCCCAAGTTCATCAAGCAGATCATTGAGGAGCTGACGGAGGATTACGATCTTCCGGATGTGGAAATCCGAAAAGTTCTGATTGAGGAACTGACCAAGGAGCAGCTCATGCATGAGGAGGCGGAAGAACGCCGCCGTCTCGTGGAGGAGCAGGCTCGGAAGAAAAAGGAAGAGGCAGAACGCCTGCGTCAGGAAAAAGCGGCGGAAAAAGAGCGTTTGCGTCAGGAACGCGAGGCGGAAAAAGAACGCCTGCGTCAGGAAAAAGCAGCCGAGGAAGAACGCTTGCGTGCCGAGGCTATGGAGCGTCAGCTGGAAGATCGCCGCAGAGGCAATCTATTCCGCAAGGAATTGAAACGTTTTGCAGAGCATTTGCCCAATCAGCTGGCAGCCAGAGAAAAAGCAAAGCAACTGGCGGCCAAGGAGATGCAGGACTTTGCTGATGCGGTTCAGGTACTGGAAGTCACCCAGCAGCGGCAATTGGCTGCGGCAGAACGTGCCCAAAAGCGTCGCAAAGAAGCCAAGGAAGAAAAGCTGCGCCAGGAAGCCTTGGAAAAACAGGCAAAACTTGCTCTGGAAGAACAACGCAGACAGGAATTGCTCCGTCAACAAGAAGAAGCAGAGGCGAAACGTCAGCAGGAATTACTGGAAAAGGCACAGCAGGCAGTACAGCCATACCGCCAGGAATTGTCCGCTTTCTGGGAATCCTTAAACGTTCGCCTGATCGACCGATCTATACATGAAACGGAACAAAAGCGTCTTCGTGAGGAACGGGAGCAACAAATGTTACGCCGTCGGGCGGCCAGAGAGGCAAATGTGTAAATCAAGGAGTTCTTTATGAACAAGACACTGACCAAACTGATTATGGCAGCGTTGGCACTGGTGCTTGCGGTCTCCGTGGCGGTGATGGCCACATACGCCTGGACAATCCTGTCGAAAAGTCCGGCCGCGGAAGGCATACAGATCAACATTGGCGGCGGCAATACCATATTGATTGCACCGGATATCACACAAACGGTGGATGGCAGTATATATCACTATCCGGGCACATTCAGTGAAAAATTGAATTTTTCTCAACTGGACAGTTATAACTATTTAAAATCTCTGGGCGGTTTGTCGCCGGTTTCCACCACGAACGGATTGGACTGGTTCTTATCCGATTCCAACGGTTATACCCAAGACTATAATCTGGGGCATGCCAACCTTTCCGGCGGCACCGAGGAATTAGCACGCGGCCATTATATTTACCTGGATTTTTGGGTGGTATCTCCCGGTTCGGATTATACGCTCCGCTTGTCCTCGGACAGCAACAGCGGCAGTTTTGCCATCGATCTGATGGACGTTTCCGAAGCAGATGGTGGCGGTTATGTACTCAGCAGCAATACCCAGGGTGCTGCAACAGCCAGTGTGCGGATCGGTTTTTTGACAGACCAAACCCCGGCACCGGATGCCTATTCCTACTACCAAAGCAGCCAGTATGCCCGTGGGCAGTATACCCAGTTGAAGGGCCTTTTTGGTAGCAACCGGGAGAATTATTCCTTTTATATTTATGAGCCCAATGGAGATTACCACCCCAATGCGGAAGTAGCACAGCCGGGCAGTTATGTCATCACCCAGCCTATGGGCCTTGTCGACGGCGAAATATCTCAAACAGACATTCGTGACCGCCTGAGTGTGCAGCTGACAAACCGGTGGGCCAAGACAGACAGCGGCTCTTATGAATTGGCAGAGCGTTTTCAAACAGCGATTGTCGGCAGAGATCTGTCCGGCAAGACAGTGGAAGAGATGGAAACATTCTTCTACACAGAGTATCTGCAAAACCAGGTTGGTACCTATGTAGAAAGTGCCGATTTTATCAAGAGCACGGATATTTTGTATAGAGCAGCATCTGCGGGTACCGTGAATGCCAATGCCTTAACTGCATTGACAACAGCGGGTGCAACCGAAGATGCATATATTATCAAATTGGAAAAAAATGTGCCACAGCGTGTGCGGATGTTTGTTTGGCTGGAAGGGCAGGATGTGGACTGTGCCAGCAGTGCATTTGCGGACAGTTTTGCATTGAGCCTGGAACTGGCTGGTGGCAGTACGTAAGTTATGGGAGAACAAACACAAAAGAAATCTATTAAAAGCAAGATCAAGAATACGGTCATCACAGTTTTGCTTATTTTGGCTGTATTGTTGTGTCTATATATTGCAATTCAAGTCATGACGGCAGGACATGTCAGCGTTTTTGGTTTCAGCCTGTTCCGTGTTGTTACGGGTAGTATGGAACCGCAGATACCTGTTGGATCGCTACTGTGGTGTCAGGATACGCAGATCGATGCTGTGGCAGTGGATGATATCGTCTGCTTCTACTCCCAAGAGGGGCAAATGCAGGGAAAGGTGATTACCCATCGGGTGATCCGTATACTGACAGGTGCTGATGGCCAGCTTTTGCTGGAAACAAAAGGTGACGCAAATGCGGTCGCGGATATTCAGTATGTAAGTGCTGAGAACTTAATTGGTAAAGTGATTTATCATGCCGGGGAGGGAAACATCGTGTCCGAAATATTGTCGTTTTTGACATCTCAAACGGGCTTTTTCTGTTGTATCGTGTTTCCGTGTTTGATTTTAGCCGGTGTGATATTGAAGGACTGTGTTAAGAATATCCGCGGTGAGCTGCACCAGATCATGGTGGATATGGAGCAGGAAGAGAATCACCAAAAACAGCTGAAGGAAGCCGCAATGACCGAAGATGAGTATGCCCAACTGGCCGCACGGATTCGTGCTGAGCTAACCGAGGAGTTGAAGCAGGGTGGAGAAGGACAACAGGACAATTAAACAGTGGATTCAGAAACCTGTGTCCGTCGTGCGGAAACTGATGAGCAACAGCGTCTACCGTCAGGCATTGCTGGTAGGGCTTGTAGTCCTTTTGATTTTGGTGCTGATTTTTGCTATGAGTGCCGCGTGGTACACCAATGTGGTAAAAACCGGTGATTTGGTGTTTCAGGTGGAACAATGGGGCTTTACCGGTAGTGTAGAAGTATCGGATGTACCAATTTTAGCTGCCCCCGGAGACAGCGGTGTTATTGGGCTGACCATGTCCAATACAGGCAACGACCTTGTAGCGGCAGACGTGAGCATTTTGAAGTCGACCATGTCCGCAGACATGCAGAAACGGTTGTATTTCTACGCAGACACTTCTGCCAAAATCGAGGACGAAACAGTAGAACGCATCTATTTGAACAGCCTGCAAAGCTATACCTATGAGATATTCAGCCAGGGCAGGTTGTCCCTGACGGAAACGGTTTATAATGATGTGCAAATCAAATGGTGCTGGGTTTATGACGTGCTGGGCTACTACGTCCAGGGCACGTTGGACGGAACAACAGGCAAGGTGCAGGTAACGGAATATCTGCGCCCCGTGGAGTACAAATACGACGAGGCCAGAACCACGTTTGATAAAAACGGAAAACTTTTGACCGTTGACGGGGTTACCACCACGGCAAAGTTTCTGGAAGAATTGTCCACTAAGGACGGCTATCCGGGCGTTTTGACGGTCACAGATGAGAATTGGACGGCGGACGGATTTTACCCGGTCAGCATAGATGCAAACGGCACCGGCGTATGGGTAAAAATGCTGTCTTACAGCGAAATTGAAAAGGAAATCATCACGGATACAGCCATGGGTACAGGGGAAACACCTGTTGAAGCCAAGGCAAGAGTAGTCATCACAGCAGAAAATATTCTGATGGATGCAGAAACAATCACAAGTGCCGAGCAATTAGCAACTGCGTTGGCAGAAGAAGGCACGGTTGTTGTGGAATTGGGCGAGAATATGGAGCTGGATCAAGTGACAGTTCCGGCAGGCACCCAAGCAATTTTGAATTTGAACGGCTATACCATTACAGGCACAGCCGATACCAATACATTCCAGGTGGCCGAGGGCGGGTCTCTGACCCTGTTGGACGGCGAAATGGTCGGCTCCGGCGGTTCGGCGGTTACGGCCGCAGGTGCAGATATTATTATGAGCGACCTGAATATTACTGGTTATGCAACCGCCATCAACACACGGGACAATAAGTCTAAAACGGATTCCATCGTCCGGGTGGAAGAATGTACGCTTGATACTTCCAATGTTGGATTCTATCTGTGGGGTAACGGTGATACCACCCGCACACAGACACACTTGATCATCAAAGATTCTTCTGTGGTCAGCGGCTATATTGCAGTCTGCGGTAACGGCAACGATGATAGTTGGGGCACGAATGTGCAGATTATCAACAGTCGTGTAGAAGGCAAATGGTCTGGAATCTATCAGCCGCAGCGTGACAGCACGGTTACTGTTTCTTCCGGAAGCGTGGTTACCGGTTATACCGGCATTGCCATGAAGGCCGGCAGCCTGTATGTCATCGACAGTACGGTCACCGGCACCGGCACTTACGCACCGGCTGCATATCAGGTCAGCGGCTTTACAGATACCGGCGACGGCATTTATGTGGAAGCAAACTATGGCCACAGTATTTTGGTAGAGGTACGGGGAAACAGCACCGTTACCGGTACGCAGGAGAAGACAAATGCAATCCAGGTTTATGAGCCGGATGCACAAAATGTAACCATTCGCGTCTACGGTGGCACATTCAGTACCGACATGGGAGCGTTTTTGGCCGATGGCTGTACGCAAACAGAATCGGACGGGATCTTTACCGTAAATAGCAGCAATTAAGAATAACAGAAGGGAGGCAAGTTTGTGGGACAGAAGAAACTGGATAGGCCCCACATTCTTGCAGCACTTTTGACTGCAATACTTCTGTTGGGATGTGTGTGCTTACTGATCGGTACGGCCTGGGCACGGTATCGGTACCGGCAGACCACCGACGTGGAATTCTCTCAAAAAACAGCGGATCAAGTGTATCTGTTTGGCGAGAAGACTGCGAAAGGTTTCGCCCCCGTGGCAGATACATTGACAGAAACAGCAAACGGACAAGTGTTGGATTTTGTCGTAACCAACGGCGAATCCGAGACACAGTTTTCCAAGGAAGACCAACATGCCTATGTGCGATTGTATGGCTCGTTGAGTCTGGAAAAAGGGGATCACCTGTCTGCCACCCTGACTGTGGGCGGCAAGCAGTACACAGCGGTTGCTCGCCGGTTGGATGCGGATTCTGCAATTTGCAAAACCTTTGGCGAAGGGTGGATCTATTGCTTCACGGATGAAAACGGCGAAGAATTGTGTTGGTTTTTGGAAGGCGGCAAACTCTCTGTTGTGGATATGTCGTTGCTTGTCAATGCGGATACCGGATTGGATTCCAGCCTCTTACGGTTGATGGTTACAGGTTAAGCACACAGGAAAGGAAAGGCCAGTATGAATAAAACGGCAAAAAGAGCATATTGGTTATTTCTTGTAGTCGCAGTATGTGTTTTATGCGTTTTTGGATTGTCTCCCAAGGACAGTTATGCAAGTGTCCGCAATGAAGCGGTTTGGGAAACCGGTCTGCAAACCTCTGCGGTCAAAGTGACAGCGGACTATTTGTGTGAGGATGGCCAGGCGGTTCTTATGAACGACCTAACGCAGAGCCGGACAGTCAGACTGATATTGACAGCCAATCGGGAAGCACTGAACGGCACACTATCCTGTTCCGTCTCTCCCCAAGGTGCCGCAACCGTGGAAGCACCGGAAACGGTTACAGTTACAGATACAGACACTGTGGTGGAACTGATTTTGACCCCCGGTGTGGTATCTCAGGATACCTACGCGGTCCTGTCCGTGTGCTGGACGGCAGAAAATGGGCAAACATTGCAGGGGGATTTCCACTTTGCGGTTCCGGCACAATCGGCACAGCAGGAAAATTCCACGATTTCGGAAAAAACAGTGTCGAGCGTCACAATCAATGCAATGAAGCAATTTGTCCCCGGCTCGGCGGTGGCACTGACTGTAAAATATCCGTCGGATTGCCAACAAATCCGGCTGAGCTTGGCAGGGGAGGTGTTCCCGGCAGGAACCCGATACAGTACAGAGTACGATTCTGAAGATGTACTGCTCTACGACCCTGCACAGATCTGCTTGGAGACCGCCGGAACAAAACAGATGACGGTTCTGGTGACACTGCCTGCGGAAACCGTTTCGGATGTAGTCACATTTCAGGCGAATGTCATCGGTGCGGACTATGAAACATCGGTGCAGGCACAGTCTACACCGGTTGACGGAGCACTGCTTTTGCCGGATACCTATTTTTACACACTGACTGACGGCGGTTCTTTTGCTCTGCCGTTCCCCGGCGGCTGGGATGGATGTACCCTCTCTTATACGGTTCAGAAGTTGACTCAAACACAGCAGGGCATTGCTTATGAAACAACTGTAAACACAGAAAGTCAGGGACTTTCTGTAGTCAGCAATACAAATAATATTTCCATAACGCTCACCGGCAGAGATGTACCGGCGGGCACATATCAGCTTTTATTGGTATGGAATTACCAAACATACACAGTTGCCCAACAGGCAGTAACATTCCACATTAGTTACCCGGATCGCGTTACTGCCGTGACAGGAGGGAATGCAACATGACAGAAACACAAAGAAGGATAAGAGAATATAAAAAGGCGTTGCCGCACATGAAAGAACGGGTTGTTGCCGTCGCACTGTTGCTGGCAATATCCGTAACCATGATCACATCGGTGTCCTTTGCGTGGGTGACCCTATCCCAGGCTCCCGAGGTGAACAGCTTGGCTACCACCGTTTCCACCAACGGCAATTTGGAAATTGCCCTGTCCGATCTTGACGGCCTGGCTCCGGACGAATCCGCGGTGGGCGACGGCTTGGGCAGTATTCTGGAAACCAACCTGAAATGGGGCAACCTGGTCAATCTTTCCCATGAAAATTACGGCTTGGATTCGTTGACACTGCGTCCTGCGGTGCTTAATACCAGTTCCTTGCTGGAGTCCCCCCTGTATTCCGTGAAATACGGTGATGACGGCCGTGTGTCGGATACCATTTCCGATTTTGCATACACCAATTTCCGGATTACGGATGACGGTGGCAGGGCGTTCTTTGTGCCGGAAGACGGAATTGAGTACGGCGTGCGTGCTATTTCCTCGGTCACGCTCAGCAGCGTTTCCGGCAATGCAATGCTGCTTAGTCTGAAAAATGCAGTCAGAAGCAATCTGACCCGTGCAGTGGTGGAATTTACAAGTGTCTATAACAATAAAGACTACATGAACTCCATTACCGGCTTGGCGGGTGTCTACCTGACCTACCGTATGCAGGATACGGACCAGGATTGTACCAAGTATGTCGAATCCATCTACCTGATGATGCAGGACTATATCGACTGTCTTGATTATGCGGGCCAAACCTTGCTGGCTGCCGCAAATCTGCACCATTTTGTGTATTGCAACAAGAATAACAAGACATATACCGCATTTACCATCGAACAGCTGAATGACGGCACGGTGCAAACCCACTTGGCAAGCGAAAACATTACATTGTCCGCCATGTCCACCTACCTGAACAGTTACAGAAAATTCTACGGCTACGGCTCTGATGTGGGTGCTTATGCTCCAATCAAAACCGCCTATGACAACAAGAGCTCCATGGGCTGGGAAGCCATGCGTACGCCCATCAATGTCATGGCGAACATATACACCACCACCATTAACGGTACGCAGGCACAGTCCATCGGTGCCAGCGAAATTTTTGGCATGGCCGGCGGCGGAACAAAGGACGTTGTGGTCCAAAGCGGTTTGATCGTAGACATGGACAAAATGCTGGGCACCAAAATGGAGGTTCCCGGTTTGAAGGTTACCTTTATGGGTGTCAGCGTAACCGCAGACGTTACCACGGCAGCAGTTGCGCCGTATTACTTGGTTGATGATACAGCTGCGGCAGAAGCAAAGGCAGCTGAGGGCGGCCTGGTTGCTTCCGAAAAAACAGCTGCGGATACCTACGGCATGGCCCTGGACTTCTGGCTCCGCACCAATGCCTTTAATAGCAGATTGACTCTGGAAGGTGAACTGATCTGGGAGACCCGGGACATTTTGGACGAAAACGGCAATCCTGTTTTGGATGACGAAGGCAAGGTCAAAACGGAGACCGTGGTAGTCGGTTACTCCGGCACGAACAGAGTTTGGGAAGACGACGACCCCAATCTGCCTGCTTTGGGCACCAGTACCACACAGGGCTCCGGCAGCTGCTACGTCTTCTACCCCAGCTCCCCGGAAGATCAGAAGCAAAGTCTGGAATTGCTGAGTGCTATGTGCGTAGCATTTGTGGATCAGGACGGCAACCTGTTGGCACAGGCCGACCTGGATACCGCCCATCCCATCGAGGAAGCCGGACGTGTACTGGTTCCTCTGCAGCTTCGTGCAAAGACCTCCACAGTCATCAATCCGGAAACCCAGGAAGAGGAGACTGTGCGGGAATTCTACATCACAAATATGACCCAAAACCAGCCTACCCGGATCACCGCCATCGTGTATATGGACGGTTCCCGGTTGGACAACAGTCAAGTTTTGGCTGCCGGTTCCATCAACGGCCACTTGAACATCCAGTTCGGTACGGACGAGGATCTGACCTCCGTGGATAATCCGGATTTGAAGGACGATTACTATCTGGTAAGCATTTCTGCCAGCCAGACGGAATTTACCAAATTTGATCCTGAAAATCCCCCCAAGACGACCCTGACCCTGACTCTGAACGGAACAGATGCTAATAAGATCACCGGTAACTTTGTTTCCTTCATTTCCGCAACACAGGGTGCACGGCAGCCCACCTTTGCATTCACAAAGGGCAGCGGCAGCACGTGGACAGCCGAGGTGGAATTCACCGGTGCCGGTAAGTTCCAGTTACGCAGCATCCAAATTGACGGTGTGGACTATAAATTCAGCGAAGAGGATATCGTTGAAGTGAATGTCCCCGGTGTCACAGTGGATACGGTGGTCTGCCGCAATTGGAGTAACCCCAACGAATTCACTTATATGACCACAGATCCCTACTACCAGTTGGAAATGGAGATGGATCTGCTGGTAGGTGCGAATATCCGCAATCCTTCCTCTGTGCAGGCGGTCTTCGCCCACGAGAGCGGACAGAACGTGACCATGAAATTAACCCAAACCAATGATGGTTGGGTAGGTAAGGGCAACTTTATCACCAGTGGTAAGTACGAACTGAATTACGTCATTATTGACGGTGCTTACACACCCTTGACAACGGCACAGAAGAAGACCATGGATCTGACCCTGGGCGTTCAGGTGCAAGTCTTCCTGGATAAGCCTGTGGATGAGGCGTATAAGGATCTGGTGGCGGAAATGAACGCTGCCTTGGCATCCGCAACCAGCGATGCTGAGAAGGAAACCATCCGCACCAATTATGCAGCACAGATTCAGACGCTGCTGAACGAGCTGTATGTAGGCGACCCGAACGATGCTACGGACAGTCTGGAGCTGACAGAAACCAACAGCGGTTACCGGTTCTACCACGACGGTTCTGAGTCCTACTTCATGGGGGTTACCTGTATCATCACCGATGACCAGGGCAACGAATTGAAGAATATGACCAATGTCAAGCTTCATTACGGCATCGGTGCATCGAATGTCAACCGTCTGGATGCGAACATGACGTGGAACTCCACCGCGGGTTGCTATGAGGGCGAAGTAGAGGTTCGCTTCCCCGGTACTTACAACTTCCAGTCCATGCAGATCGGTACCGGCAATGATATCAGTACCATTACTTCCGCACCCAGTGCACCCAAGATTCAGGCAATTGCACCCACACCTATCAGTTATGTGGGTAAATCTCCCATCAACTATTCTGAATCTGTGAATACCATCAGCAGCAATCCCAACCGCTGGATCGGCTTGGTGCTCCGGGATGCACCTTCCGCAGAAGTCCTGCTGACCGTGCGTCATACGGACAGTGCTGCCAACGAGAATGCATACAGAACCCTGTTGGGTCTGGCTGATTCCGTACAAGTGATCAAAAATGCCGACGGAACCTTCTCCTATGATCTGACGGTGCAGGCTTCCAAGGTCAACGATGCAACAGACACAGACTGGTTCTTCTATGTGGATGCACCTCACGATGGCACATGGCAGATCATCGATGCACAGATCTACTCTGCCTTCTACAAGGATGTATTCTACGATGGAATTCCCACGGAAGAGGATGGTACAGGCTATCTGACGGCTGAGATGATGGGCGTTGACATGGTGGCACAGGATATTACCACCGAGTTCTTCACCACCGTCAATTTCAGTGCCAACAAGCAACCCAATGCGATGTATGACAATGTACAGTTCATGACCAATAACTTCAATCAGGAACTGATCATTACATTGACTGACTATATGGGCAACGCGTTGGAGAATGTTTCCGTTGACCTGACCTATACCTGGAATCCGGCATCCGGCAACTTTACGTCGGGCACACTGCCTGCCGGAATGACCACATTGGGCGGCACCAATCTGGCATCTGCCGATGGCAAGACTTTCAGTGCCGGTACGCTGAACTTCCTGCTGGACGGCCAGTATGTGTGTGATTTCGCAGTAACCATTAACGGAACCAAGTATACCAATATTGCCAACTTCGTGGTTCCTGAAGACGGTGGCTTCAATGCAAATAATGTTACAGTTTCGTGGGCAACGCCTTCTGCAATCTTTACCAACGTGAATCCCACTGGCAACGTCGAGGTTAATACGGGTAACGCTGCGTCAGTAAAGATATCTAATGTGCCTAACGGAATTGACAGCACTGGCACACAATGCACTGCCAACATGAAGTGTAGCTATTATAAAGGTTGGTTTTCCACCTATGCCACTGGCTATACGAAGTCCAAGGTTACCATGCAATTGAGCAATGCTGGTAACTTCACATCTGCTTCTGTCTTCTTTGACGGAAGCCACTCGGATGCAACCTTTGATTTTGCTCAGGCACAACTGAGTAAAGAAATCGAGGTCGGTAGTACGGTATTAACAGACCGTTATTCCCTGGGCTCGGCAACAACTTCTGTGGTTTCCCTACAATACACATATGGCGGAGAGACCTACACCTTTGAGCTGGATCTGGCAAAGGCCCTGACGTTGATCCAGAACTACTAATCAAAGAAATGTAGGGGCGACGATTGCTTGCCGCCCCTACATCGGTAGTATTCACAAACAGAAACAAGGAGAAAGCAATATGCACCAAACCCTACCAAAACTGAATATCCGTTTTGTGGCGGTGGTGCTGATCGCAATGCTTCTGATCACGCTGATTCCCACCGCAGCTGCCGCCGAAAGCGGCAGCTGCGGAGACGGCGTCACATGGAACCTCACCGGCGGAACGCTGACGGTTTCCGGCAGCGGTGCCATGTCTGACTACAGCGAGCTAAGCAAGGCCCCCTGGATGGCATATGCGGATTCCATCCGCAGTGTCGTAGTGGGGGACGGCGTGACCAAAATCGGTAACTTTGCCTTTTCCCAGATGGAAAATCTCACAGCTGTGACCATCGCGGACAGCGTACAGGAAATCGGCAATTATGCCTTTTTTGAATGCTCCGGTCTGGTGACATTGAATCTGGGCAACGGGGTCAAAACCATTGGACAGAGTGCCTTTGAGTGTTGCACCGGCCTGAAAGTCGTTCGGCTTCCCGATTCTCTGGAAACCCTGCGTTTTCACGCCTTTTATCGGTGCGAAAGCCTGCTGAGCATCACCATTCCCGCATCCGTTACCACACTGGAAGCCACAGTATTTGCTTACTGCTCCAGTTTGTGTACGGCAGTGGTACAGGCGAACATAACGGAATTGCCCCACTGGACCTTCTATGGCTGCCACAACCTGCAATCCGTAACCATTACCGCAAAGATCACCACCGTGGGTGCGGAAGCATTCCACGATTGCTCCGAACTGACGGATGCTTACTATGGCGGATCCGGCGATGTGGCACAGAAAATTCAGCAACAGATCGCTACAGATACGGATACGCTGAAAAACTTTGTTTCTGAACATGAGCCCGGACAATCCACCGGCCACAGTTCAACCACCACCGAATGGGACGAAGAGTCAAGCACGATCACCGACAAGACCCAGTCCTCTGATCAGGACAGCATTGTGCATACCCAGACCGTCACCACCCAGACTACCACCGGAACGACCACGTCCGTAGTTGTGGATGCGGTACTGGAACCCGGCTCTGACTGGGAAGATGTGAACAAGGCTTACGAAGATGCACTGAATAAAGCACCGTCCGGCTCCAACGTGGGAAATGCTGAGGTAAACATCCATCTGAAAGAAGACGTTATCTCCGGTGCAAATCTCAATCAATTTGCTGGAAGCAAGGCGGAATTGAATATTCACACGCCTCAGGGTGCCATTTGGCATATCAATGGGGAAGATTTGTCCGGTGTGCAGTTGGCTGAATCCTACCGCTTGTCCTTCACGCTGCTTCCGCTGTCGGAAAAGAACGAAAAGCAGTATGCCACAGTAGGCGAATACGATGCGTTTACCGTGGTGTTTGATGGAGTTGTGGATATCAAGGTGGAGGTGGAACTGCCCCTGGGACGGGATTACGCCCTGGATAAGGCCGTGTTTTTCTCCCCGGAGGGTGATGGCTACCAGAGAAAGCAAGCCGTCGTGGTGGATCGTGAGGGCTTAGCTCATTTCTATTTGGGTTATGTGACCGCCGGAACGGAATACCTCATCGGCATCAACGTGGGCACGTCGGAAGTTCCCGGCGATTCCTATGCAGACGCCATTATTCCGGATTCCATGCAGGATATGTTCCCCGGCTTGGAGCACCTGCAACCTCTCGAATATGTGATTACGGGACAGACCTCCTCCTGGGGCATGGACATCGGTCAGGTCACCTTGATTTTGGTGATCGTGCTGGTTGTCGTGGTTGCCGGAGTTGGATTTACCATGTTCTACATGAACAAGCGTCGTTTGAAAAACGGCTATGTACCGGAAACGGACGACGAAGATGAAGAATAAAAAAAGCAGGTATCGTATGATACCTGCTTTTTGCTTGTTATGGATGGTTATTTGTGTTCAGCGATGTAAGCATCCAGTAGTTCTGCGGCTTTGACAACCACAGCTTCGCACCGCTTTGTTTCGTTTTTGTACTTGGGCATCAGCACGGCACAGTCGGTGCTGTCGTATGCCAGACCGTCTTTGAATACCTTGACAAATCCACCGCACAGCTGACGGAAATCCTTCCGTCCGGCGAAGAGCTTGCCCAGTACTGCGATGGACCCGGCCAGAGCACCACAGGTGCTTCCACAGCCCATGCCACCGCCGAAGCCTACCACCAGTTTGGCATCTTCCGCACTCAGCCCCAGGCCGTATACGTCATTGCCGGCAAGAAGCATGGCCACAGCACAGTTCTTACCTTGTTCCGTATAATAAAATGCTGCTTGTTCTGTTAAGTTCATAGTATGTTCTCCTTTATATGATGTTTGATAAACAGCAGACCCCAATGCCCAAAGCGGCCGAGATTAGGATCAGCCACACGGCAGACAGTTTCTTGTTGAATAGCTTTTTTGCTCCAAAATAGACGGCACACAGCAGAGCGAAGATGACGATGCAGATCCAATCTACGTGGAATTCCTGCAAAGACACATAGCCGAAAGCTTTAACCAGCAAAGATGTGCCTGTGGAAAGGATCAGTCCGATGACCACCGGCTGAACGCCCTTGATAAAGCCTTTGAAGAATTTATTCTCTGTAAAGTTTTTCAAAACGGATGCGATCAGCAAAATGATCAGAAAAGAAGGGAGGATCGTACCCAATGTGGCACACAGGCTTCCCAGGAAGCCGCCCTTCAAAGATCCGATGTAGGTGGCCACATTGACGGCGATAGGGCCCGGGGTGGATTCGCACACGCCTACGAAATTGTAAAATTCTGCCTCGGTCAGCCAGCCGTGGGAAACCACGGTCTCCTCGATCAGCGGGAGCATGCCGAATGCACCGCCGAAACAGAATAGTCCGATCTTGAAAAATTCCAAAAACAGTGTCAGGTAGATCATTGCACATCCTCCTTCTTCTTAGGGATGGCATAGGCCACAATGCCGATGATACCGCCGATGAGAATCAGGATAATGGAACTGAAATTGATGCTGAACACTTCAAACAGGAGCAGTCCGGTAAAGACGATGGAAAACACGGTCATGGGAAGCACCTTCTTGTCCAATTTGGCAAACATGTTCAGACCGGCTTTGAGGATCAAAAACGCAACAGCACATTTGATACCGGTGAAAGCATAGGCTACATATTGGTTGGCCATGAACGCGTCCAAAAACAGGGAAATGGTAAACATGATGGCAAGGGAGGGAACAACCACGCCCAGAGTGGCCATAGCACTGCCCGCAACGCCCTTTCTCTTGTATCCCACGTAAGTAGCCATGTTGATGGCAATGGGGCCGGGGGTGGACTCGGCAATGGCAATGACCTGCATCAGCTCGTCTTCTGTGAGCCATTTTTTCTTTTCCAACACAACTTCCCGGATGTTAGCGATCATGGCGTAGCCACCACCAAACGTGAACAATCCGATTTTCAAGAATGTCAGAAATAATTCCAACATTATATGTAACCTCCTAGAAAAATATCTCCTAGAAGTATACCACTGAAAGGGAGATAAGTAAAGCCAAATTGTTGACAAATTTCGTAAGTTGCAATATATTGTAGGCATACACAGCGAATAAAAATGGGAGGAATCCATATGAAAAGAATTATGACTCTTGTGCTTGCTATGCTGATGTGCTTCGGTTTGCTGTGTGCCTGCGGTGAACCCACAGATGAGGAAAATAAGGGCACACCCGGCACAGATTCCGCAAAGGAACTGATGTCCAAGATCCACTATACCTACACCCGGGAAAGGGACGGCGAAACCACCGAACAGGAGTATGTCATCGATATTCAGTGGACGGATAACGGAGCTACCGTAGAAGGCTATCAGGACAGCGAGGAAGGCCGATACGAAACGACCATGGAACTGACCCTGGATGATCAGAAACGCCCCGTTTCCATGATTCAAACAAAAACGAGTCCGGACGGCGAGACCACGCAGTACTCCGTCGTTCTGGCCTATGAAAAAGAACGCCAGATCAAGCGGACGGTTACATATGAAGAAGGTAACACGAGGGTAAATACCTATAATTTTGATGAAAACGGCCGCTTGATCCGGGAAGAAAATGACGATGGTTATGTGGAGGGATATGAGTACGATTCTCACGGCAACTGTATTCGCAACTGGTGGACCTATGCCGATACAACGGAAACCCGGGAAACCAGAACCGCATATACCTACGACGATGCCGGAAAAATTACCTTTGCTGAGAGTAGCCATTCCTTTTCGGATACCCGGACCCAGATCCACTACTATTACTACCCCAACGGCAATGTAATGATGCAAATGAAGATCAGCAACCGGGGGGATGTGAATTTCGGTTTTTATCCCAATAACCCCAAAGACACAATGACATGGGGTTATAGTGCCTCTGAGGGAGTTGGCATGAATGTGGAATATACCGTGGAGACGGATGCCAACGGCTATTACACCAAGATCACCCGTACCAATACCCAGAGCGGTGAATCACAAACGGCGACAATGGAGTATGACGCAAACGGCAATTTGGTGAAGTATACGGGCTTTTACGGAGACACCAAGCAGTGGGAGTATGACAGCCAGAACCGGCTGGTGAAGTATACCTACAATGAGGATGTTACAGAGTACGCATACGATGACCAGGGCCGCCTTGTCAGCGAAAAGAGAATGGAGGCAGACGAAGACAACGCAACCCAGACCTGGGCATACAACGAAGCCGGCATGACTGTAAAGAGTATGAGAAGCAGAGTCTATGCCTTTGACAATGGCGAAGAAACTATAGAAGAGATCATGGAGATCGAATACACCGAAAATGCCAATTGCCCCATTAACAACGAGTGGGCGGACTTCTTCCTGGCGAGCCTTTTTGATGTGACATAATAAGAACCCCGCAGTGCATGAACTGCCCCAGTTTGTGCGGACAGTACAAACTGGGGCAGTCTACTGGCAGGGCTGCTTCT
>JAZOBY010000095.1:0-2072 GCA_045596215.1 Faecousia sp. | reverse complement strand
CTGGGGCTTGCCCCAACGCAGAAAACGCATCTTCCTTGTCGGCGATCTTGCAGGCCAATGTGCCGGAAAAGTATTATTTGAGTCCGAGGGCCTGTCAGGGTATTCTGCGGAGAGCTTCCGCACGTGGCAAAGAGCTGCCGGAGGTGCTGAGAGTTGCACTAGAACGTCAGGCCTTGGCATAGACGGCTACAACGGCACAGTTTCGGACACCGCATCCACCCTTGGTGTAAACTGTGGAATGTCTACCGGGAGAAACGGTGTCGTCCTGAACGACCAGGGTGGCAACCGTATGGACGTGACCCATGAGGTGACTTGCACCCTCCGAGCCGAAGCCCACCATCCTCCTGTAGTAATGGACGACCCGCCTGCTGTGTTTGAAAACCACAGTCAGGACACCCGGTTCGCCGGGCCTGTGGATGTAGTGCCTCCCGTTTCTCGCCAGTATGGAACCGGTGGCAACAACCAGCCCTTTGTCGGTGGCGAGGCTTTGCCAAAGACGCTGAAGATACGTTGTGGCTGCGAGGGTGGCGGCAAAGGTGCCTTAATCCAAGATGACCTGTCCGCTACGCTGTCCTGCAATAACGACCAGACCGTATTCGTCCCCAGTGCATTCAGCATCGGCGGCTATAACTCCGAGGGGATGCTCTCCCCCAATCCTCACAGCGGCGTTTACGAAGCAGACACCGCCCGTACCGTAGATACCTCTGGCGGTAACCCTGCCTGTAACCAGGGTGGCATTGCAATCGTCATTGGCCCCCCCGTGTATGCAATCACCACGGGTAGTTATACTCAGGTCTCCCAGGACACAGCTCCTACGCTGCTGTCCCGTGACTATAAAGATGCTACCGTTGTTTCCGAGCCCTGCTATGGCTTGGACTACGCCTCCTACAATCAAGGACAGAACGCTCAGTTTAAGCCCTGTGTTGGCAAGGAGCTGGCACCCACCCAGGTAGCGAAAGGTCCCGGTGCGGTTCTTTCGGGATACACTGTTCGTCGCCTGACTCCCACCGAATGCGCCAGGTTGCAAGGTTTCCCGGATTGGTGGTGCAGTTACCTAGAAACCGAAGACCCGACCGACGAAGAATTGGCGTTTTGGGCAGACGTCTGGGAAACTCACCGAAGAATCGTATCCCCCGGTACGAAGCCGAAGACGGAGAAACAGCTCCGCAAGTGGCTGGCCAATCCGCATTCAGACGCAGCCGAGTACAAGATGTGGGGCAATGGTGTAGCTCTGCCCTGTGTATTATTTGTGCTGGCGGGCATCGCATACGCCCAGTCCCTGACTTTGTCTGATGAGTAATAAAACAGGGTTTGTCAATATCGGAGTAAAATGCACAATTAGGTGGACGCTTATTCTACACGTCGGATTGCAGATATAAGTTGCTATATTTCCACACCAGAGCGAATATGTGACTACCCAAAAACAAGGAGGTTTTCACAATGACATTTGAATTCAACTGCACCGGCAGCAACCGCAAAAAGCTGGTCACCGCAATTTCCGCTCTGGCCGAAATGGACGCCAAATATATGGGCGCTCCTACCTTCGCCTACCAGGTTGGTCCCTACAACATCGACAAGAACGGTACAATAATCGTTTCGAAGGGTGTCGCACCCAGCGATGTAGACTATCTGCTTGAACGACTCTATGAACAGGGCTTCACCGCTCAGACCGACGATACCGAAGATGCGGAGGGCATCTCCATTCAGATTCCCATGGCGAGCTTCACCGACGCAACCCTCCAAAACCTGTTCGACCTGATCGACGCAAAAGGCAGCCTTATCAGAAAGGCTCTGGGCGTGACCGAATTGCCCGTCAACTTAATGGATGACCGTCTGGATTTCCCTTGGTTTCCTGCAGACAGCACCTCCGAAGAAGTCAAAGCCTACATGGACTTTATCACAGCTCTTTGCAATATGGCCAGGACCCAAAAGCGGATCACCGCCAAGGAAAAAGCGGTCGACAATGAGAAATACGCTTTCCGTTGCTTCCTCCTCCGGCTGGGGTTCATCGGAGCCGAACATAAGCAGGCCAGAAAGATCCTGCTCCGCAACCTAACGGGCAGTTCGGCCTT
>JAZOBY010000094.1:0-3892 GCA_045596215.1 Faecousia sp. | reverse complement strand
CGTCAGCGGAGCCGTCATTATTGAATACAACATCCGTATTGACGGTCAGTTCGAAGTCCGCATACCAGCTGCCATAGTGGTTCAGCTGCTCCTCGGTGATGGAATCCACCTTGAAGTTCATCGCGAAGGTCAGATCTTCCTTGGTGATCTTGCTGACCGTTGCGGTGGGCAATGCGGGGGTTGCTTCTGCTGCAAAGACAGTGGCGGGTACCATGCCAAGTACCAACACCAGTGCCAATGCAAGGCTCAGGAAACGCTTGATTTGCTTCATTGCTCTTCTCCTTTTCAGTGATCTGCCGTTTTGGGGACGGGAGATACAATACTTATATAATACATACGTTGTGTTACTATATTGTATATTCCGTCAGTATGCCTACAAAATTGCAGTTTTCGCGATGATTACATGTATATAATCACCAACCGTTATTATATTCTTATAAGACTAGTTTGTCAACCTTATTTACCTAATATCGTATTTGTTTTTCTGCTAATATATTCCTATAAGACTATGTGAGGAGTGAGGCTATGGATATCAGTAAGCGGCTGATCACTTTAAGAGAGCAGTGTAGTTATACGCAAAACGGTTTGGCCGAGCGTGCTGGTGTATCCCAAACCCATCTGCGGCGTGTGGAACGGGGTGAGTCCGATATTACGGTAGGTCATTTGCAGCTTCTATGTGATGCTATGAATGTTTCACTCAAAGAGTTTTTCTCCGAAGAATCGGAAGACAACGAGGTTTCTGCTGCGCTTTCAAGACTTTCCCCCAAACAGCAGAAACTGCTGCTGGCATTTCTCGAAGCATATAAATAACAGAGCGATATCCGATTGCACTTCCAGAAAACAAAAAATCTCCTTTGCTTAGTGCAAAGGAGATTTTTCGTACAACCGTTACATTTTCAATACGGCATTCCAAATATCTTCCACCACCGGGATGCCGTTTTGCATATGGTCTTTCATGCCTTTGTAGGAACGTTCGCCGGGATAGAACACTTCCCCGCCCTCGGAAACCGGTTCGGATGCTTTCACATCCTCCAGTATCCGCTGGGCAATGGCGTCCGTTTCCTCCACCGTGTTGAATTTGGCGGGATCGATCGCGATCATAATCTGGGTCACGCCCACTTCATCGCCAAAGCTTCCCACATCCGCCACAGAATTTCCGCCGGAGAGGATTGTTGCCATCAGGTCCATCAGGATGGACAGGCCACTTCCCTTCCAATAGCCCATGGGCAGCACCCGCCAGGTCTGCTCGATCTGCCCGGGATCTGTTGTCAGTTCGCCGTCCTGATTGTAGCCGCCTGGTACAGGCAGCTGCTGTCCGCTGAGGCGGTGGCTTTCGATCTTGCCGTAGCTGAACTGACTGACTGCACAGTCCACCACAACATGTTCTCCGTTGGACCGCGGGACCGCCATCACGATGGGATTGTTGCCGATTCGGCAATCCTTGGCACCCCAGGCGGGCATATTGGGCATGGTGTTGGTCCAGCAAATACCAATACAGCCTTCCTCAGCCGCCTGCCAGCCATACGTGCCGCCACGCATCCAGTGGTTGTTGTTTCCAAGGGCAACAAGACCAATTCCGTGGGCCTTGGCAAGCTCACAGGCACGGCTCATGGCACGTTTTGCATTCAGCGGGCCAAAACCCCGGTGACCGTCCCAACGCTCCATATTTCCGAAAGACAGGACGCAACTGGCACGGGCTTTCGGATCGATCACGCCTTTTTCCAGATAGCTGACCAGTCTGGGAAACCGGTTGAGACCGTGACTGTAAACACCCGCAAGGGAATTCTGAGCGAATATTTCTGCCGCGGCCTGAGCATCTTCGGCGGAAAATCCCCGTGCAGCCAGCACCCGTGCAAACTCGTTTACCATTTCCTGATATGCTACCCGTTTCATGCAAACACCTCATTTGACGTTATCGTGATTCTCTATCTGTAAGCATATGCCCCGTGCCGCCCTTTGTCAAGCAAAATAATGACGTTTTTCCTGCCGCCACACCGACCAGATGCCAACGGAGCGGCTGCAAGCAACAGTCCACCGGACTGTTGCATTTAAATCGGTTTGAGTCCTTTCCTCCTTGAAAAGATAAAAAAGCAGCCACCTTGCGGTGACTGCTCTTTTATCTGGTTGCGGAGGCAGGACTCGAACCTACGACCTCCGGGTTATGAGCCCGACGAGCTTCCAACTGCTCTACTCCGCGATATTCAGGTCGCACTCCTGAGTGCTTAGGTATTATAGCACGGGCATATCTGTTTGTCAAGCCTTTTTCGTTCCCCAGGTTCCGACAAAAAAATTGAGACATTTGCAGTATTCCACATTCCTTTTAAGAACTATTGATTGCATTGGTTTTTTATGATAAAATAACAAAAAATCAGGAGGATTCAATTATGAACTGTTATTTGGACATCAAGCCCGAAGTCGCACAAGCGTTGGCAGAAGGCCGCCCTGTGGTGGCTTTGGAGTCCACCATCATTTCCCACGGTATGCCGTATCCGCAGAATGTGGAAACTGCCTTGAACGTAGAACGCATCGTCCGCGAGCACGGTGCTGTGCCCGCCACCATCGCCGTCATCGGTGGACGCTTAAAGGCCGGTCTCACCGATGAAGAGATTGAATATTTCGGCAAAAAGGGTCAGGCCATTGCCAAGGCTTCCCGCCGGGACTTGGCGGTTCTGTGTGCCCGGGGCGAGGACGGTGCTACCACCGTTACCACCACCATGATCATTGCCCATATGGCCGGTATCCGTGTGTTTGCCACCGGCGGCATTGGCGGTGTGCACAGGGGTGCAGAAACCACCATGGACATCTCTGCCGATCTGGAAGAACTGGGGCAGACTCCCGTGATGGTGGTTTGTGCCGGTGCGAAGTCGATTTTGGATTTGGGCTTGACTTTGGAGTATTTGGAGACCAAGGGTGTGCCGGTGATCGGCTATGGCACGGAGGAGCTGCCTGCCTTCTACACACGCACATCCGGCTTTAAGGCGAATTATCGGATCGACACGCCTGCGGAACTGGCCAAGGCTTTTAAAGTCCAGAACGATTTGGGTTTCCCCGGCGGTATGCTGGTTACCAACCCCATTCCCGAGGAATACGCCATGCCTTTGGACACTATCAACGCGGCCATCGACCAAGCCATTGCGGAATGCGAGGCCAAGGGCATCCACGGCAAGGAGACCACGCCTTTCCTGTTGGCCCGGGTGGCAAAGCTTACCGGTGGCAATTCTCTGGCATCCAATATCCGGTTGGTCTATAACAACGCAGCGGTTGCTGCTGAAACCGCAAAAGAATACTGTAAGCTTTAATGAAAAAGCAAAAGAGCAGGCTCGCAAAAGCCTGCTCTTTTTTCGATTAGAAATAGCACTTTTCGGCGATATAGGCTTTCAGTTCGCTGATGGGGACACGGACCTGCTCCATGGTGTCACGGTCACGGACGGTGACGCAGTCATCAGCGGGAGTGTTCTCGTCGCCCACGGTCTGGAAATCCACGGTGATACACAGAGGTGTACCAATCTCATCGGCACGGCGATAACGCTTGCCGATGGAGCCGGAATCGTCAAAGTCAATCATGAAGTCCTTACGCAGCTCGGCGTAGATCTCCTCGGCCTTGGGGGACAGTTTCTTGCTCAGGGGCAGGATGGCTGCCTTGAAAGGTGCCAGAGCCGGGTGCAGATGCAGAACGGTACGCACATCGTCCTTGCCGTTCTTATCCTGTCCAACAACTTCTTCGTCGTATGCCTCGCACAGGAAAGCCAGGGCCACACGGTCGCAGCCCAGAGAGGGTTCGATGACGTAGGGAATGTAGTGCTCGTTACGCTCCTGGTCGAAATAGGTCAGCTTCTTGCCGGAAGCCTCCTGGTGACGGCCCAGGTCGTAGTCCGTACGGTCAGCAATGCCC
>JAZOBY010000093.1:0-13017 GCA_045596215.1 Faecousia sp. | reverse complement strand
GTATCCTGGCACTTGCCGTTCTTAACAGCGGACAGAGAGGAGCCGTTGCCCAGGTGGCAGTTGACGATCTTCAGATCCTCGCGGCCCATCAGAGCCATGGCGCGGCCAGTGACATACTTGTGGGAAGTGCCGTGGAAGCCGTAGCGGCGGATGTCGTCATTCTCATAGTACTCAGTGGGAATGGCGTAGCGGTAAGCCTTGGGAGGCATGGTCATGTGGAAAGCGGTGTCAAACACAGCGACCTGGGGAGTCTTGGGCATAACAGCCTGACAAGCCTCGATACCCATCAGGTTAGCAGGGTTGTGCAGCGGTCCCAGGGGGATGCACTTCTTGATGGCAGCGATGACGGACTCGTCAACGATGCAGGAATCGGAGAATTCCATACCACCGTGGAGCACGCGGTGACCGACAGCATCGATCTCATCGACAGACTTGATAACGCCGTGCTCGGGGTCAACCAGGATGTCCAGAACTGCGGCAATGGCCTCAGAGTGGCTGGGCATGGGGATGTCCTTAACGACCTTGTTGTCACCGACCTTGTGGGTCAGACGGCCGTCGATATAGATACGCTCGCACAGGCCCTTTGCGGATACATCGCCGGTTTCGGGGTTCATCAGCTGATACTTAAGGCTGGAGCTGCCGGCGTTGATAACCAGAACATTCATGAATAATTGCCTCCTGTAAAATAAATGATTTTCTTTTTTCTGACTTTGTGTTATGATAGCCATAGCTGAGTCTATTCTATAATATTATCTCAAATTTCTCAAGCCCTGAACAGGACTTTTTTTCAAAAGGAGGGAATTTTTTGAAATTCGTTGGCGTTATTTGTGAATATAACCCCTTCCATTTGGGTCATAAAAAGCAGTTTGACTACATTCGCACTGTCTTTGGTGCGGAGTGTGCCATTGTATGTCTGATGAGCGGCAACTTCGTGCAGCGGGGCATGCCGGCTGTTTTTGACAAATCTCTCCGGGCAAAGGCGGCCATCGACTGCGGTGCGGATCTGGTTTTGGAACTGCCCACCACCTATGCCCTATCTTCCGCGGAGGGCTTTGCCGCCGGAGGGGTGCGAATCCTCTCCCCTTTTTGCGACTACCTGTGTTTCGGTTGTGAGACCGGTGATGCTGAGTTACTGATGCAGACCGCCCAGGCACTTTTGTCCGAGGCGTTTGGCCCTGCACTGCGTCAGGAACTGGAAAGCGGATGTTCTTTTCCGGTGGCACGGCAACGGGCACTGAGCCGGTTGGGAATTTGCGGTGCACTGTTGGAGAAACCAAACGATATTTTGGCTGTGGAATACTGCAAGGCGATACTGGCACAAGGCAGCTCCATGTGTCCCCTGCCCATCCAGCGGGGCGGCGATTACCACGACAGGTCAGCAGATGCAGAAAATCCCTCTGCCACCGCGTTGCGGCGGCTGATGGAAGAAAGCGAGAGCTGGTCTTCTTTCGTTCCCGGCCCGGCACAGAAGGTTTTTTACAACGCTCCTATTCACACCATAGCCGCCGGTGAACGGGCCATTCTTGCCCGGTTACGTACCATGTCAGACGCCGATTTTGCCGCACTTCCCTATGGTTCGGAAGGCCTGTGGCGGAAATTGATGCACAACAGCCGAAGCCACGCCACGCTGGAAGATATCCTCACCGCCACCAAATCCAAACGCTACACCCGCACCCGGCTGGATCGGATGGTGATGTGTGCCTATCTTGGCATCACAGAGGAAATTATGAACACTCCTGTTCCCTACGTCCGGGTGTTGGGCCTGCGAGCTTCCGGAATTCCGGTGCTGAAAAGGGCACGGGAAAGCGGTCTATTCCCCCACACCGGCGAGAAAATCGACCATCCTTATCAAACCTCGGAGCAAAGATGGGATGATTTGTACGGCCTGTTCCGCGTAGCTGCCCCCTCTCCTGCCGGAATGGAGAATAACCGGCGGATCTATCTTTTGAAATAAGAATCGAGCCGGCCGCAAATGCGGCCGGCTCGTTATGTATTTACGGATTATTTGAAACCGGTCATTCTGACAGCTGCTTCCAGCTTGATTTCATTTTGCAGGGGTTCGCCCTTTTGCCAACGCTTAATATCCTTGCACAATTCGCCAACGATAACACCACGCATATCAATGGTGGGACCACCCATATGGGGAATCAACAGAGCATTCTTGCACTTACGCAAAGGTGCATCCGGCAGCGGAGGCTCCTTGCCATAGACATCCAACGCGGCATAGAATTTGCCGTCCAGCAGCATCTCGATCATCGCCGGCTCATCCACCACCGCAGCACGGGCAGTATTGACGAGCAGTGCATCCGGCTTCATCATCGCCATCAATTCTCTGGTGACAAGGCCCTTATTCTTGGGGGTATCGGAAGCATGGATGCTGATAACATCACACTTCGTGAAGATTTCTTCCAAGCTTGCAGTACGGGCACCATACTGGGCGGCTTCCTCATTGGACAAGTGAGAGGAATAGATCAGCACTTCCAAATCATACCAACGAATCAGGTTCAGGAAATGCCGGGCAATGGCACCGAAGCCAACGATACCCAGCTTCTTGCCGAACAAACCACGGTTGCTGAATACCGTCTCTTTCCATCCGCCCTCACGCATAACGGCCATGTAGTGTTCCAGGCGACGTAGAGCAGCCAGTGTATAGCACAATGTACCTTCCGCCACAGACTTGGCGAAACAATCGTTACCGCTCAGCACGATTACACCTGTTTCGTACACATCCGCTGTAACCACGGGAGCAACACTACCAGCGGTGTGGGCAATGATTTTCAAATTGGGCATTTTTTCAATGTCCGCCTTGCTGTATCTGCAAGTACCCCAACCGGTAATCAAAACATCTGCATCGCCAGCCAGTTCGATCACTTCGTCTGTGGTCAGGTTGCGATCCAGCGAATTTTGGCTGACTTCGCCAAGGGCGTTCAGTTTTTCCATAGCCTCCGGCGTAAAGAAGGTTTTCGCCACATCGTTTTTCGGCATTGTGATAAAAAATTTCATGAAATTCTCCTCCTCTTATATGGACAACGCGTCCCAGAAGTCGTGATTTGCAGGGTCTTCCCTACCTTGCAGTTACTACCGCAAGGATACCACATATTTCCTGAAAAAGCAACCACTATTTTGATGAAAAACACAGGTGTCTCAACGGAGACACCTGTGAAAAATCACTGTATTTACTTACTGAATCTTCCGTGGGAATTGACCTTGCGGCTGCGGATAAACTCAATCACCAACAAGACAATGCCGATAACCAGCAGAACCACCGCCGCAATTCCTGCCCATTGCCAGGGGAAGGAACCGGAACCGTCCTGCTCAGGCTTTTGCTCGCCTGCCGGCACAGTGGGAGCCGGCTCTGTGGGCTCAGGCATAGGTTCACCGGTCACCAGCTCCTTATCACAGACGGAGCAGGTATATTTCAGCGTGCCATCGTCCAGTTCCACGCCCTCATCCCAGGTGTGGGGCTGTTTTTCTGTTGTCTCCAAGCATGCACTGTCAGTACAGCTTTGCCAGTGGTATTCCTCATCATCGTACCACACTTCCCCAAATTCATGGACGTGACTCAAAGGCAGTTTTATAACAAAGTTACACTCCACACAGATTTGAGCAGTCTCCTGGGTAGCCTCAGGGCCGGGCTCATGGGGATAGACCTCGGACTTGACACCGCAGGCGGTACAAACATACCAGTGACCATCCGGACCTGCCTTCCACTCCCCTGTGTAACTGTGGGGTGCTTTCCGAATATACGCACAGGTGTTGCAGCTGACATCGCAGTCGTTGTCGTAATCGTGCTCTGCCTTATCTGCTGTATGGTAGCAGGAAGGATTCTTCTTTTGGCAGCGGTGCCAATGGTACTGGTCGTCCGTGATCCATTCCTCACTCATTTCATGCTCATGTTCAACGGCGGGCGAAATCTCATATTGACAGACGGTGCAAATCTTGGCATCACCTTCGTTTACTGTTGCATTGGGCGTATGCGTAGCATAATCGATGGTGGCTTTACAGACAGTGCACATATGCCAATGTCCGTTCTTGTCGCTGCTCCATGAAGTTGTAATTTTGTGACTGGCCGTGCGGGTGTAATCACATCCGGTGCGGTTACAAGTGGTGTCGCAATCGTTGTCGAACTTGTGCCCCAAAGCCTTAATATCTTCTGTTTTTGTTGCAGAGCAGAAAAGGCACTTGTATTTCATGGTTCCGGGGGTGTCGCAGGTAGCGGCGGGGGTGGGTGCACCGTCGTTCCAGTCGTGCTCCTCTGTTTGCTTATCCTGACACTTGGAACATGTTCTGGTGTGCTTGCCGTTTTCCAAATCCGTCCATTCGCTGTAATTATGGTTGCAGTAAACAGAAAGCGTTACACCCTCGCATTTCACATTAATCTTGTTTGTCGCAGGTGCCACCGGTATTACCGTAACTTTTTCCAGGGGTGCAGTATTCTTCACCTTAAAGGTCAGTTTTTGCACCCAGGTGTTGACCTTTCCGGAACCGCCACCGATAAAGGCCAAACCCAACTCCGGCGTGGCCGGAGTATACTCCAACAACGTGGCACTACCAATATCTGAATTTACCTGACTGCTGACATATTCAAAGTAAGTATTATCAAAATTCAGATCCACCATAAAGGATGTAAATGCTACGTCACCAGAAACACTGACTGTAAATACAACCGTGTCTCCTCGTTCCAAATTGCTTTCCGATGCGGTAATAGTGACCTTTGTATCCTCTGCAGCTAGAACAGGCACTGCTGCCACTACCACAAGAAGAACACAAAGCACAAAAACAATATATTTTTTCATTCTATTCACCTCGTAATCAGTTCAAAGGATAGCGATCTGGGAAGTAAATGTGTCTAATCAAATAAACCGCATCCTGGTCGTTCAGTACACCGTCACCGTTATAATCCACAGGTGTGGAAACGGGATAACGATTAGGAAAATAAATATGGCGAATCAAATAAACCGCATCTTGGTCATTCACACTTCCATCCTTATTGCAGTCGCCGGGAAGATAATCCAAAGGTGCAAACACAGCAGTATAGATCGCGTCGCCCTGGCAGGCAGTAATCGCCTTGTCCCATCCCACAAACTGGTATCCCTTAGGAGCGGCGGGCGTTTCAGGAGCCGCCACCGGATCGCCGTAGTGCAGTTTATTCTGGGCGATCACCGTGCCGTCCTCATACTGGAATGTTACGGTATACTCGATGTATGTTGCTGTGTAGGTTGCCACATATACGGCATTTCCATTGCAGGTTGCCACCACATCCTTGTCCCATCCGGCAAAGGCATAGGTATAGGTGTTGTCCGCAGACTTTGTGGGATCCGCAGGAACGGTGATCTCGTCGCCCCAGTGATAGATTTGCTCCGAGAGCACCGTGCCGTCTTCATTCTGGAAGGTTACCGTATAATCGATATATGTGGGTGTGTAGGTCGCCACATAAACAGCATTGCCCTCACAGGCTTCCACAACTTCCTTATCCCACCCGGCGAAGGTATAGGTATAAACATTATCTGCAGGTTTGGTGGTATCTACGGGAATCTCCACCGTATCGCCATACAGATATTCCTTTTCGCTGATGACCGTGCCGTCCTCCATTTGGAAGATCACCTTGGCTCTTACGATCTGCACGTCAAAAGTTGTGGTCTTGCCGCCGTAGGTGACGGTGACGGTGTTGGTACCCACAGTGGTGTTGTCAAAGCCGGTTATCATTTCCGCTGTGATATCCACTGTGGAAGTAGAACCGTCCTTGTAGGTCACAAGCAGCTTGCCACCGGTGATATCCAGCTGATCCACCTTGTGAACGTAGGAAAGCTTGTTGGGTTTTTGCGTTACCTGGATGGACTGCACCGTCTGATTCGGCGGCAAAACGCCGTCGAAGGTTACATACGGGAGTGCCACCCAGCCTTCTTCGATCTTGCCCCACATCATGGTGCCGTCGGACTTCCAGCTGCTCACCAGCATCAGGTCTCCCTGAACCTTCTTCACACCCTCCACCAGGGCATAATCCGTACCCGCACCGGTGCGGATATTCAATGTGGAGGAGGTAACCATACCCCACTTGGGGAATTGTGCCTTGATGGCTGTGCTGTAATCCGTGTATTTGAGTGCGATCCACTGGTCACCGAATCGGCCCCAGGTCAGACCGCCACGGGATATCACTTCTTCGATTTGCAAAACTTCGCCCGGCTGGGCTTTGTACAAGGATGCAAAATACGTATCCGGGCCGGAACGGACGTTTACGTTGTTGCCGGTCACAGTCACGGAGATCTTCAAAGTGTTCTGACTTGGGATAATCACAGGCGTACCGGACGGAGTCTTCCAATGGGCATACAATACTGTACCGGTGGGAATGCTCTCGTCCAGCATCTCCACCTTTGTGCCGCCCACGCGTTGGGTATACCATCCGTCAAACACGTAGGTAACGGTTGCACCGGTCTCATCCGGGCCAGTAGGTGCGGACTTGAATTTTGTTTTGATGGGGATCGGTTGCAGCGCGTCAAATCCATGCTCGTCATAGCTGACGGTGCCACCGTTCGCATCCATAAATGCAATGCGGTAACGGTCCGGTGTGGCTTCATCTGCATATACGTCAGCAGGATACACGCCGTTGGCGTAAATATTGGTCTCTACGATGCGGCGGTTGATCAAAATATGTCTCTGCCCCGCCATGCTCCACAGCATCATGCCATAAATGAAATGCGATCCGGTATCACCGCTGATAACCGCAGTCACCAGGTTGCCGGTGGTGGAAGTCCATGCATAGCCTGTATTGTATGTAAAGGAAATCAGTGCGTCATACTGATGCTGCTTCAAGGTCAGATTGTGGCGGTCAATAAATTTATTGACCACTTCTTCAAAATAATCCAGTTCCTTGCGGAGCAATTCCTCGGCATACTCCACCGAAATTTGGTGCCCCTCGCCGCCGTCCTCCTTGGCCATGTAATACTTTTCCTTGCCCTTGGGACATTCGCTGCCGTAGCCAATGCTATACTGGCTGTAATCCCAGTAAGCATGGGGGCTGAATCCCTCCAGCTGTTTCAATACATTCAGCATCTCGTCAGAGATGTGCATTTTTCCGTCGCCGGGCACTTCCGGCTCTTCGCCAGGCGTTTCGCTGGGTGTTTCTCCGGTCACAGAACCCTGCGTCTCTTCCCCGGCAGCAACAACGACCATGGATAATATCGTACACAAGCACAGGATCAGTGCTATCAATATACCAACGTATTTCCTTTTACTCATTCGTGGGACCTCCAGGGTGTTAAGGATGGTATCATTATACCAAAAGTTGTCGTATATTGCAAGGGCATTCTTTCAAAGGATTACAAGTTGTTACCATTTTGTAGCCGGAAAAGTTTTGTATTTCCGGAAATATGATACATAAATCCACTTTTTGCACGCAATAAATTTTTTGCTCCTAAATATTTTCCAAATAATTCTTAGTGTGAAAAACCATTGCTTTCCACGTACAGTTGTGGTAAACTGGACTAAACTACGAAAAGGAGGGCTTGGGATGACGAAAGCTTTGATCGCCATGAGTGGCGGTGTGGACAGTTCCGTGGCAGCATACCTTGCCGGCAAGGACGGGTTTGCATGCGTCGGTGCAACCATGAAATTGCATCCGACTCCCCAGCAATCTGACGATGCCGCGGCAGTGGCCAACCGTCTGGGTATCCCCTTTCACGTACTGGACTTCCAAAGGGAATTCCGGCAGTGCGTTATGGACGCTTTTGTGCAAGACTACGAAAACGGCCTGACGCCCAATCCCTGTGTTGTGTGCAATCAAAAATTAAAATTTGGTTATCTGATGGACGCGGCAACGGAGCTGGGTTGTCACTTTGTGGTCACCGGCCACTATGCCCGGGTTGCACAGGTTGCCGCAACCGGCCGCTGGGTCTTGAAAAAAGCACTGGATGCAAGCAAGGACCAGTCCTACTTCCTCTACGGTCTGACCCAGACACAGCTGAGCCGCATCCTCTTTCCCCTTGGGGAGTTGACAAAAGATGCCGTCCGGCAGATCGCCCAGGAACAGGGCTTTGTAAACGCGAAAAAGAAGGACAGCCAGGATGTGTGCTTTATCCCCGATGGGGACTACCCCGCTTTTATGACCCGCCACACCGGAAAAACGTATCCTGCCGGTGATTTTCTGGACAGTGCAGGCAATGTAGTCGGCCGCCACAAGGGTGCGGTATGCTATACCGTGGGACAGCGAAAGGGTCTGGGACTTGCCATGGGCGAGCCGGTGTATGTTTGCGACAAGGACATGGAGAAAAACACTGTCACTGTTGGGCCAAACGAATCGCTGATGCATACCTCATTGCGTGCTGATCGGTGGTTCTGGCACACCATACCGGAGCTGACCGAACCCATGCGTGTGCTGGCAAAGGCCCGCTCCCGGATGACAGAGCAGCCGGCCACCGTATACCCGGAGGAAAACGGCTTCGCCCGGGTGGAATTTGACCAGCCTCAACGAGCACTCACGCCCGGCCAGGCGGTAGTGCTTTACGACGGCGATACCGTAGTCGGCGGCGGCACGATCACAGAGGTTCTCTAAAACAGTCCATTTGTCAGCGTATAAAGAAAACCCCGAAAACCGTGATGGTTTCGGGGTTTTTGATGTTCTTGATGAGAGATAGATTATCTCTTGGAGAACTGGGGTGCACGACGGGCGGCCTTCAAGCCGTACTTCTTTCTTTCCTTCATTCTGGGGTCGCGGGTCAGGAAACCAGCAGCCTTCAGAGCAGCACGGAACTCGGGGTTCAGCAGGATCAGGGCACGGGAAATGCCGTGACGGATTGCACCAGCCTGGCCGGAAACGCCGCCGCCAGCAACGCTGACAACGATGTCTACCTTGCCTACCATGTCGGTAGTGATCAGGGGCTGGTTAACAATCAGCTTCAGAGTGTCCAGACCGAAGTACTCATTGATGTCGCGGCCATTGACAGTGATGGAACCGGTGCCGTTCTCGTAAACGCGGACACGGGCAACGGAAGACTTACGACGGCCGGTGCCGTAAAAATACTTTTTCTTGCTCTCGTACATAGTTCAGTTACCTCCCATTAGTCCAGAGTCCAGGCTTCAGGCTTCTGGGCAGCGTGAGCGTGCTCAGCACCCTTGTACAGGTGCAGACGGGTCAGAGCGTTACGGCCCAGAGTGTTCTTGGGCAGCATGCCCTTAACAGCCAGCTCCATAGCGTAATCAGAACGGTTGTCCATCATAACGCGGGCCTTGGTCTCTTTCAGGCCGCCGATCCAGCCGGAAACACGGTAGTAGGACTTCTGATCCAACTTCTTGCCGGTGAGGATGGCCTTGTCGGTGTTGATGACGATCACGAAATCACCGCAGTCAACGTTGGGGGTGAAATCGGCTTTGTGCTTGCCACGCAGCAGGTTTGCAACAGTGACAGCAGTGCGGCCCAGGGGCTTGTTGGCAGCGTCAACGACGTACCACTTACGCTCCAGGGTCTCTTTCTTCAAAAGAGTGCTGGACATATTACTTCCTCCAATAGGTAAAATATTTTGACATTTTTCCGTACATGATGTACAATGTCTTCAAATCGCTTGACCTTTATATCACACCCAAAATCAAATGTCAACCGATTTTTTGAGAATTTTTCTGAAATAATATGCAAACTCGTAAAATCTCGCAAATTCTCCCGTTTGCTCTTTAATTCTCAAACTCCATTTTTACAAAAATACGGAGGAAATCCAACCATGCAGAAAATGATGGGCCTGGTGCGTCGGTGCATCGAAGATTACGCCATGATCGCCCCCGGCGAACGCATTGCCGTAGGTGTTTCCGGCGGAAAAGACTCCCTGGTGCTGTTGCAGGTGCTTGCAGGACTTCGGGAATATATGGATTTCAGCCTCGAAGCCGTGACCATTGACATGGGCCTGGGCATGGACTATGACCGCATCGCAGCAATGTGCAAGAAACTGGATGTGCCATACCATATAATAAGTACACAGATCGGCCCCATCATTTTTGACCACCGCAAGGAGAAAAATCCCTGCTCCATGTGCTCGAAGATGCGCCGGGGTGCTTTGAATCAAGCCATTTTGGATCTGGGCATCCGCAAGATCGCTCTGGGACATCACTATGACGATGCTGTGGAGACCTTTGTCATGTCCCTGGTCTACGAGGGCCGCATCAGCTGCTTCCAGCCGGTGACGGATCTGGACCGTACAGGCATTGTTCAAATTCGCCCCATGCTCTATGTCCACGAAAAGACCGTGGCCAATTTTGCCGCCCGGATGAAGCTTCCGGTAGTGGAAAACCGCTGCCCGGTGGACAAGCACACCAAGCGGGAGGAGATTAAAAAGCTGGTCTACGACCTTTCTCAGACCTATCCGGAGCTGAAAGAGCGGATTTTTGGGGCCATGCAGCGTCTGCCCCTCCCCGAATGGGAGCCTCATGGCCGGTATAAACGCCCCAAGGAGCAAGAATAAAATCAAAATACAGAAAAAATAGAAATTTCCGAAAAAAACACTTGCATTTTTCGGCAAACTTTGGTATCATATCTAAGCGCCTGTGAAAAAGGCGGTATTTTTGAGATTATCATGGAGATTGGAGGTGCAGTGAATGGCTAAGTGTGATTTTTGTGGCAAGGGCGTGACCTTCGGCATTAAGGTTTCCCACTCCCACAGACGTTCCAACCGTACTTGGAAGCCCAATGTTAAGCGTGACAAGGCGGTGGTCAACGGTACTCCGTGCCATGTGTACGCCTGTACCAGATGTCTCCGTTCCAACAAGGTTGAGCGGGCCATCTAATTTACCATGCCACTAATTACGCCATCGGCTCGCCGATGGCGTTTTTTGTTCCCAAGGAGGATTCTACAGATATGCAAATGAAAAAGCGTAAAATAGTTATTCCCATGGTGATTGCCTTATTGGCGCTGGTCATTTTGTTGGCACTGCTCCTGTCCCGCTGCAATGCACAGCCGGACGAAGACTTTCACGAAAGCACATCTTCCACCGTTTCGACCGGCAGTGTCCCCTCCTCGACGGGTGAGCGCGGCCCGGGTTCTTCTGTGCCGGTGACCACGCTTCCCTCTTCCACCCCGGCATCCTCAACTTCTGTGGGATCCCGGCCTGCGCAGTCCACAACCGCACCCACACAGCAGTCCACGCAGGCGACCACCAAGCCCACTCAGCCGGCCGCGCAGTCCACAACCTCTCCTGCTGCCCCCTCCTGCGCCCATAATTTCAGCCAATGGGAGTATGAGGAATATACCTATCAGCAACAGGGTGTTTACCCGGATACTCAGTGGTATGACCGTGTTTCCCACCGCAAGGTTCGCTCTTGCACTAAGTGTGGATACAAGGAATACGGCCACACTCCTGACCATCCTTGCCAAAGAGGCTCTGCTAATCATGCTGTGACAACAATCCAAGAAGGCAACTGCCTGGTAATGACCATCAAGCGCAGTACTTGTAAGGTTTGTGGTTGGTACATAGATTATGAAACCAAGAAAGGATCCCATGAATGGATTGACCGGGATGTTCACCTTTCCGACTACGGCCCCTACACCAACGAGCTGGATGCTACCGTATCCGAGTGTACCGCTTGTGGCGAAAAGTCTGTTGTGTATCGCAAGGGCGAAGGATGGAACGACTCCAATCGTTACTATGTATCCTTTAGTGTGAACAGTGGTGCCGCCTACATGGCACAGCCTGCAACCGACAACTTCGCCGCTTACGACCATCCCACATGGCAAATGGTTGACCGTGACTTTGTGTATGACTCCGATGGTTATGTGACGCAATTTACGCTCTATTGGTGGTACAACGGTAATCGCTATAGCCAGATCATCAAGTGTGGCAAGGGCGAGATTGAAGCTTGGTTTGCTGAATATAATATGCCTGATGACGGTGCGTACAACTATAGGTATCAACTGCAAGTATGTGGTACTTATGTTGAACCGTATAAGCGTACCTGGACCAGCCAATCAGGCTGATACTTGATCGTATTTTACTCATGAACAAACAGCAATAACTATGAAAAGCGGAGTTAAAAACTCCGCTTTTCATAGTTTCAACGATCCGGGCGATTCATGAATCGCCCCTACGATGGTTACCCAAGTTTCAGCCAATCCACCAAAAACCTTGCCACGCCGTCTTCGTCGTTGGTAAACCGGCTGATGTGGCTGGTTTGGCCATGGAGCTGGGGACTGGCGTTCTTCATCAGCACCCCCACCCCGGCCTCCCGGAGCATATCCATATCCCCATGGTCATCCCCAAAGGCGATCACATCTTCCAATGTGCCGCCCACCAGTTTCATCAGATTCCGGTTGCCCAAGGCCTTGGTCGCCCCGGGATGGTTGTATCTGCGGAAATTACCGTCCAAATAGGTCGTATAGGCCAGGTTGTACGTTTCCGCAATCCGCTTTGCCTTTTCCGCGGATTCCAGGGATGCAATGATCTTCTGGGCCGGATAGGGAAAATCCTCCTTTTCAAAATCAAAGGCGATGGCCTCCTGCAAAGCATACTGTCCCTGATGGGAATAGAAATGCTCCCGGGTCTGCACGGACAGCGTGTCCGTATATTTCAGCAATTCCCGAACAACCCGGCATGTAGCAGCCGCATCCAATTCTGCGGCGAATACCACATTTTCATCTCTGTCGATGATCATCGCACCGCCGTTTAAAATGGCATAGTCCGGTTGCAGTTGATCCAAATACTTTTGAGCAAAGGACTTGGACCGGGCGGTATTGCACACCAGCTTGTGCCCCATAGCCTGAGCCTTTTTCAAAACATCCAGCGTGTACGGCGTAATTTCTCTGCGGTCATTGAGCAACGTATCGTCCAGATCAAAGATAATATACTTCATACTCTCTCCCCTTTTCTGTTTCTATGATATCATAGTTCCCATTTTGGTGCAACTGTACGTTTGTCAATGATGTGAGACTAGAAAAAATTGATTAAGTTCTAAATGTAGATCAAATTATCTAACTCGTATTGTTTCTGATTGGGTGTTTTCCAGCCAAGCACGGACATCGGGATATTGTTGGAACGATACAGATA
>JAZOBY010000092.1:0-3614 GCA_045596215.1 Faecousia sp. | reverse complement strand
CGTCCACGTACATGGCCCAGCCGCCGAAGGTAAAGCCGGCCTTGACCGGGGTTTCCTGCGGCAGATAAAATCTTCCTCGATATTTCACCTGAATGTCCTCGACACCTTCCAGGGTGCCGCCGTCCAAATTCACGTGAATGGTATAGACGTTCCGGGTGTAGTACACCTTCACCACGGTAGAACCGTCTTCGGCAATTTCTGCCTGCTCAATGGGTTGGGCAGTAAAGCCCTCGTAGTCATTGGGCTGGGCATTGGTGGTGCCCGAGCCGTACAGAGTTTGGGTATCGGCAGAAACTAAGGTGTATTCGTCATCGTCAACGTTTTGCTGATAATGCTCCACCGTGTAGGTACGCTTCAGCCCCAGATACACCTTGCTCACCGCGGTGCCGTCGGCGGTGATGACCGCGTCCTCGGCGTGGGAGAAGGTGTAGTTTTCGCCGTTTTGAATCATCGCCAGCAGCTCGTCGGCAAAGTTTTGTCCCACGGTGTAGGTGTCGGTTGTGCCGTAGGCGTACACAATGGCGTCGGCGGCAAGGTCGAATTCTCCCTGGCCGTTTTGCACGTAAGCCTGCACGGCGTAGGGGATGCCGTCCTGCGCCAGCATCACCGCGGTGATGGCCAACGGACAACCTTTGCGTTCCCGAATATCCCGGGAAACAATGTAATCGCAAATCAGTTGATAGGCTTCTTCTTCGGTTGTAAACCGATAATTCACCGGGAAAATGGTGGATTCCAATCCGGGTACGTTGGTAAAACGCCAACCCAATTGGTCATACCCCTCCATGGTAGCGGTGGCACTCAGTTGAGGGGCTTCGGTGCCCACCCAAAAGCCCAGGGTCTTGTCATCCAGTTCGGCTTCCAAAGGAACGGTGATTTGGAAATAGGCGCTGTATTGACCAAAAATAGGACGAACCTCGGCAGGTTCCACCCAATCCACCGTCACCACGTCGCCGGGATAAAATACTTGAAACTCACCGTCGATTACCAAATAGTAATAAGCAAAATAATAGGCGTAGTCGGGGTCGGGGTTGGATACGATGAGTTCTTCTGCCGAAGGAAATTGGTATTCTTCTCCAAAAACCACTTGCTGGGATTCTTTGGATAACACCACGCCGTTGCCGTGACGGTAATTCACGCTGGTGGTAATGGGTTCGAACACCGCTTCAAAAACGAAGTAGGTATCGTTGCCGCCTACCGCTTGCTCGTCTAAGCAGTCGCCGGATTCAAAGTGACTGCCCCGATATTCCCAATACAAAAACTCGTAACCGGTTTTGTAGGGAGTGGGCAAGCTCCACCACACCGCTTCATCCACAAAGTTGAAAACTTGGGTGTAGTCATTGGTTATGCTGCTTGCCAAAATACCGCCTTCGTTGGTATCCTCCAGCTCATAGCAACCGTCAATGCCGGTAAACACATAGGTTACTTTGGTGTGTTCCCAATGGGCGTATAGATCCACGTTTTTTTCTTCGGTTAAGGTAAAGGTGTCGCCCAATTCATAGTCTACATAATAGGCATGGCGATCGGTGCTCCAACCGTCTAAGGTTGCGTTGCTGTAATAAAGCCCACTTGTGTTGGGGTTTAAGGTCACCGTTTCGCCGTAACGAACGGGAATGGTTGCTGTCCAATCAGGCGAATCGTAACTGTTGGAATGGAAGGTGATGGTATACACCTTATCTTCGTAGATGCCGATAACCTCCGTTACGGTGGAGGTGTCAGCGGTCATGGCATCGTTTAACCCGTAAGTTTTGTCACCGATCTGCCAACCGGTTTGTACCTTGCCGGGGATATGTACGGTGCTTTCCAAATAAAATCCGCTGGGATTCACTTTGGCTCTGTATTGCTGGTCACCGCAAATTACCGTAATGGATGCAGGGTGTCCGGTTTGCACGGTGTTGTTTTCCCGATCGGTAAACATCAGATACTCGCCATCGGGGTTGGTGTCATTATCGCAATATCCGGTGAAATAGGTTTGCAGTTCTTCGGACTCCAAACCTAAGTTTTGGTAACCGGTCAATACCACCCCGTTTAAGCGGGTACCGAAATAGGTGGTTTCATAGGGTTCCGTCCCGGAGTAAGTGTGACGCCACCGTTCCAGGCTGATGGGTTCGTATCCCTCTTGGGTTAAAGGCAGTTCTTCAGGGTCCAACAGTTCCACCATGCCGCTGTAGCGGTAGGAGGGGTTGGAATCGGTTACATTCAAAGCGTAGCAGTAAGGGCTTTCCACCACGATGGCCGCTTCACTGCCGTACCGATCTTCCAAAGCGTAATTCATCATATATCGGGAGTTGTTTTCTTTGATAACGGGAAGGCCTTTTAATTTCAGGGTGGAGCGGGAACCCACGAACACCCCGAAGGAGGAATATACTTCTCTTCCCCAGTGTCCGTCGTCACGGTTACCCTCAATGTGGGTGTAGGAGGTCATGGTAAGGGTAGCACCCGGATAGTTGGTTACGTAGGTGGCCTCATCGTCATCGTAACCGGACAAATAGGTGTCCATATACACCCCGGCCCCCTGGCAGCCGTCGTTGTCGTTGACGTACACTTTATGAAGCAGGGAGCCCTCGGTATTTCCTTTAATGGAAATACCTGCCCCGCATCTGGCTTCGTTGTTTTCAATATGTACGTAAGCGTCGTTGCTGCTCTTTATGGCTTTGCCCACGGTAAGCACGGCGGGAGGATTTTCATTGGTTCCAAAGAAATTTCTAAAGAAAATACCGCCGCCTTCGTAGGCCTCGTTGTAAGTGATTTTCGTATCTTCAATGGTAACGTTGCTGGGAGCCTTGTCCAGAGAATCGGAAACGGAGGCAATACCGCCGCCCGTTAAGGCCATACATTTATGAACAACGCAGCCGTCGTAAAGATGCAGGGAACCGCCGTTATCGTTATAAATACCGCCGCCAAAGCCGGTCCTTAAGAAGCCAACGTCACTCACCAACGTACAGGATTCAACGGTGAAAGCGGAAAGGCTGGCCGAGCCTTCGTTATATAAACCGCCACCGCCTGTTGAAACTACTTCTTCGGTTACAACGTCGCACTCCCGAATGGAGCTGTTGCTGCATTCCGCATAGCCGTAATTGGCAATACCGCCGCCCAGTAGGGTGGCCTGACATTTTTTTACCGTAGAGTCGCCGAACATATAGAGGGTGGCGTTTTCGCCGTTGTAGATTCCGCCGCCCACGTCGGCCGAGCAATAGCGGATGTTGCACCCGTCGTCCAGCCCTAAAATGCCGTCGTTATAAATGGCACCGCCCTGGGTGGTATGGGAAGCAACGTTATCGTTGCCGAAAACATCCACGTTATATAAAGTAAGGCGGGCACCGGGTTCAACGTAGATCAGAGAGCTACGGGATTCTTTGTTTTCGTGTTCCACAGCTTCGTATCCCCAGGAAACGCCGCCGATATAGACGTTCTTGAAGGCAATATTCGCCCCCGATTTAATGGTGATCATGGGAGTGTTGTCCTGATAATAGAGCCCCGAACGGATAATGCCGTAAAAACCGGTTACGTCAATAATACCCGTACCGGTAATTTCAATGGGTTTCTTTACGTAAATATGTTCGCTGATGGTTCGGCCGCCGTTCCATTTGGTTACTCCGCTTTCTGCCAACGCCGTA
>JAZOBY010000091.1:0-29569 GCA_045596215.1 Faecousia sp. | reverse complement strand
GAGGAACTTTTTAAAAAAAGTTCCTCCCCGAACCCCACCTCAAAAACTTTCAAACGAGATGGATTGACAAGGTTGGGTGCAGATTTAGGAATACCTTACTTTTGTACAGCTTACAAAAATTTCCTGCAACAAACGCTCTGCACGAACTTTGTCATCCCATATCGTTTAAAGGTTTTTGGAAGGGGTTCGGGGAAACCTTTTTGCGGAGTTCGCGTAGCGAATCTCCAGTTTTCCCGAGAAAAAACACCATTCAGAAAGGTACCAATATGGCTCAGACTACTCGTAACGGGGGCGGGCGGATGAAGATTGAACGGTCCTGTTCGTTCTGCGGACGGAATGAAAATCAGGTAGAGTTTCTGATTCCGTCGCCAACCGGGCTTTACATCTGCGACAAGTGCATTGACGCCTGCAACGACATCATTTTCGATCATTTTTCCGAAGAAACCGAGGCTCCCACGCTGGACCGTGACAATCTGCCGGTTCCCGCCGAAATCAAGGCGACGCTCGACGAGTACATCATCGGGCAGGACAAGGCGAAGATCGCGCTGTCCGTGGCAGTCTATAACCACTATAAGAGACTCATTTACCGCGACGCGAAGAGCAAGCTGTCCGGCGCGAAGAGAGGCAGAAACGCGGAAGCGGAAACCCCTGTCGACGACGTTGACATCCAGAAGAGCAACGTTCTTCTGATCGGTCCGACCGGTGTGGGCAAGACCTTCCTTGCGCAGACCCTTGCCAAGACCTTGAAGGTTCCTTTTGCCATCGCGGACGCCACCACGCTGACAGAAGCCGGCTATGTGGGCGATGACGTGGAGAATATCCTGGTTCGTCTGCTCCAAGCGGCGGATTTCGACGTGGATCTGGCAGAGCGTGGCATCATCTACATCGATGAGATGGATAAGATCGCCCGCAAGAGCGAAAACACTTCCATCACCCGGGATGTTTCCGGTGAGGGCGTGCAGCAGGCTCTTTTGAAGATTTTGGAAGGCACCGTTGCCAACGTGCCCCCTCAGGGCGGCAGAAAGCATCCCCAGCAGGAAATGATCCAGCTGGATACTTCTAATATTCTCTTTATCTGCGGCGGTGCCTTTGACGGTCTGGATAAGATCATCGAGGCCCGTACTGATAAGTCTGCCATCGGTTTCGATGCTCCCGTACAGAGCAAGAACAAGCGGGATGTGGGCAAATTGCTTGCCCAGGTTGAACCTCACGATCTGCTGAAATTCGGCATTATTCCCGAATTGGTGGGCCGTATGCCGGTGATCACCAGTCTGCAAAGCCTGTCGCAGGAAGATCTGGTGCGAATCCTGGATGAGCCCAAGAATGCCTTGACACGGCAGTATGAAGCATTGCTTGCTATGGACAATGTGGAATTGCAGATTGAAAAAGACGCATTGCAGGAAGTGGCCAAGAAGGCCCTGGACCGTCAGATTGGTGCAAGAGGTCTTCGTGCCATTATGGAATCCATCATGATGAAAATCATGTATCAGATCCCTTCGGATCTGTCCATCAAAAAGGTTGTCATCACCAAAGAATGTGTTTTAGGCGGTGAGCCTGTGATCCTTCGGGATGCGGAAAATCCCCGTGTCGCCGCAGGTGCAAAATGATGAAAGCAGAAGGGGGTAGGCATGCCCCCTTCTTTCCACTATCCTTCGCGAAAGGAGCGATCCTAATGAACGAGAACATAAAACGCGGCATGATGCCGGTTTTAGCCCTGCGGGGTTTGGTGGTTTTTCCCGAACAGACAGTACATTTTGAAGTCGGTCGGGTGAAATCCGTGCTTGCATTGGAAGAGGCCATGAAAAAAGATCAGACGCTGCTTCTCATGCCCCAACGGGATATTTCCAAAGATGATCCGCAGCTGAAAGATCTGTACAATATGGGCACAGTTGCCAAGGTCAAGCAGATTCTGCGGGGTCAGGGCGAGACCATTCGTGTTCTGGTTTCCGGCCTGTACCGGGCAAGAATCGAAGAATTGACGCAAAATGAGCCCTATTTGTTCGGTGCGATTGTATCTGTGCCCGAAACGGAGCTGATTGACAATCTCAGTGCCCGGGCATTGCGTAGAGAGGCCAACACCCTCTATGGCAGTTACCTGGAATTGACTGAGCATCAGGCCCAGCCGGTCCAGCTGAAAATGCTGGCGTCCAATGATTGCGGTTTTTTGGCGGACTCCATTGCCCAGAATTCCGGCATTGAGTTTGCGGATAAAATGAAATTACTGCTGCAAATGAACCCCGTCCGCCGGTTGGAGATGGCGGTGCGGTTGCTTCGTCAGGAGTTGGAGATGGTTCGCCTGGAATCTTCCATCCACGAAAAGACAAAGTTCAACATTGATCAGCAGCAACGGGACTATTATCTGCGGGAGCAGATGCGTGCCATCCGAGATGAATTGGGAGAAGAAGAGGATGATGAGTTCTCCCAGCTGGAAAAGAAGATACTGCTGTTGAAGCTGAGTGCAGAGGTTGAGGAAAAACTGCTGAAAGACCTCTCCCGCCTGAAAAAGCAGCCTTTTGGCTCTTCCGAGGCGTCTGTCCTTCGTAATTACCTGGACGTGGTGCTGGAACTGCCCTGGAATACCAAGACAAAAGAGCGTATCGATGTGGCAGCCGCACGGAAAGTGCTGGATAAGGACCACTTTGGTTTGCAAAAGGTGAAAGAGCGTATTTTGGAGACCATTGCCGTACGGCAGATGGCTCCGGAAAATCCGGCCCAGATCATTTGTCTTGTAGGCCCTCCCGGTGTGGGTAAAACATCTATCGCCTATTCCATCGCCCGTGCACTGAACCGGAAAATGGCCCGCCTGTCTCTGGGAGGCGTACACGATGAGGCGGATATCCGGGGTCACCGCAAGACCTATGTGGGTGCCATGCCCGGCCGGATCATGACTGCATTGACCCAGGCGGGAAGCAGCAATCCTTTGCTCCTGCTGGATGAAGTGGACAAGATGGGCTCCGATTATCGGGGTGATCCCAGTGCGGCCTTGCTGGAAGTGCTGGATGCAGAACAGAATCATGCTTACCGGGATAATTATCTGGAAATTCCCTATGATTTGTCCGATGTTATGTTCATCGCAACCGCAAATACCCTGGATACCATTCCCAGACCCTTGCTGGACCGTATGGAAGTCATCGAACTAAGCTCTTATACCGATGAGGAAAAGCGGATGATCGCAAAGGATCATCTGATTCCCAAGCAATTGGCAAAGCACGGACTGAAAAAGTCCCAGTTGCGGATCAGCGACGACGGTATTCGGGAGATCATTTCCTGCTACACCCGGGAATCCGGCGTGCGGAATCTGGAACGGCAATTTGCCAACATTTGCCGCAAGGTGGATATGGAATTGCTTCAAAATGAGCAGGTTAAGCGTATCAGCATCAACGGCAGCAACGTGGAAAAATACCTTGGAACGCGGAAGTTCCTGCCCGACCGTCTGCCCATGGGTGATCAAATCGGTTTGGTGACCGGCCTGGCGTGGACGTCCGTTGGCGGTGAGGTTCTGGAAGTGGAAGTCAATGTTATGGACGGCACAGGAAAGCTGGAATTGACCGGCAACCTGGGCGATGTGATGAAAGAATCTGCCCACGCGGCACTGAGTTACATCCGGGCCAATGCCGGTACGTTAGGCGTTTCCGTTGATTTTTACAAGACCAAGGACATTCACGTGCATTTCCCGGAAGGTGCAGTCCCCAAGGACGGTCCGTCTGCCGGTGTAACGGTTTGTACCGCTATGGTATCGGCACTGACGGGAACGACGGTCCGCTCTGACGTTGCCATGACCGGTGAGATCTCCATCCGGGGGCGGGTTTTGCCCATCGGCGGATTGAAAGAAAAAACCATGGCTGCGTTGCGTCATGGTATCCGTACGGTTATCATGCCCAAGGAAAACGAAAAGGATCTGGAAGAGATCGATCAGACGGTGCGTAAGGCGTTGAACTTTGTCTCCGTGCAAACTGTGGATGCAGTTTTGGATACTGCACTGAACCGCAGAATTGACGGCGTTGCACCCGCACTTCTGAATACGCTTCCGGAAGATGTGAAGGGCAAGTCCCGTAAGCCGGGCATCCGGCAGTGAGGTGGCTATGAATTTTCAAAAAGTTGAATTTTTGATCTCTGCGGCCTCTACCAAGGACTTCCCCAAAAATCGCTTGCCGGAGATCGCTTTTGCGGGAAAGTCCAATGTGGGAAAATCCTCAGTCATCAACCGCCTGCTGCAAAGAAAGAATTTTGCCAGGGTGGGGGAGAAGCCCGGCAAGACCATTCACGTAAACTACTTTACGCTGGATGGCAAGTGCTATCTTGTGGATCTTCCCGGTTACGGCTTTGCGAAAGTGGCACAGTCGGAAAAGGAACGTTGGGGACGCCTGATGGAGGACTATTTCGCAGCCCAGCGTATCGATTTTGGCATTTTGATTGTGGATTACCGTCATCCGCCCACGAATAATGACATTACCATGGCCCGTTGGTTCATGGACAGTGGTTGTAATTTCGTGGTGGTCGCCAACAAAATGGACAAACTGAAAAAGAGCGAACTGGAACCCAATCTGAAAACCATCCGGGAGGATCTGGAGCTTCCGGAAAACTGTCCCATCATCCCGTTCTCTGCGGAAAAAGGAAACGGACGGGACGAACTGGTGAAATACATCCTGTCCGCAGTGAAGGAATAAAAAATGGCCGCATCCATTTGGATGTGGCCATTTACCATTAAAAGTATGTCATTGCGAACCAGTCCGCAGACTGGTGTGGCAATCTCCTGTTATGATGGGGATTACAGGAACAATTTGATTAATCCAGTGCCTTTTTCAATGCTTTTGCCAACTGGTCAGGGCAGGAAGTATTCTTGGGGCCACAGGTGATGCCTTCCAGGCGGGTGATGGCTTCCTGTACATCCATGCCTTCAATCAAAGCACCGATGCCTTTGAGGTTGCCGTTGCAGCCGCCGATGTACTGCACATTCTTCACCTTGCCGTCTTCAATCTCAAAGAGGATCTCCCGGGAGCAGGTGCCGCTGGTCTGATAAGTATATTGCATATTTTTCTCCTTTCTTTGTCAATAACCTTGATTCTAGTATACTATACTTGTCAATCCCGCCAAATAGTTAAAATAGCTAAAAAATTAGTAGAAAATGGATACTACTTGACAGAATTAGATAAATCGTGTAAAATTTCTAATTGTGTTGCATAATGCTCGCAACAGCGAATGATTATTTAGAAATGTTGAAGGACATAACATGAATATAGATGCAAAACTGGCAATGGTCTGCGAAGGATTTTGCCTTCCGGGAACGTATATTGGTCACGAGTTGATCCAGCAGGGCAATGTGAATAAGACATACCGGGTCAAGGTATTCCTGAATGAGGGAAGAGAAAAATCCTTCTTGGTGCAAAATCTGAATACCTATGTTTTCAAAAATCCTGTACAGGTAATGGATAACATCGATAAGGTGACGGAGCACATCCGTGCCAAGAATCCGGGCAAGATTGCACTCCACTTTCATCACACAAAGGACCGCAAGACCTACATTGAAAACGGTGAGGATTTTTGGCGGATGACCAATTTCATTCCTTCCGTCAGCTATAATGTGGTGGATGATTTGAATGTGGTCCGCAATGCAGGTCGTGCATTTGGCACGTTCCAAATGGATTTGTCGGATTTTAACAGCAAAGAGCTGTATGAAACGATCCCCAATTTCCATCACACCACAAAGCGGTTTGAAAGTCTTGCCGCTACTGTGGCGGCTGATACCTTTGGAAAGGTTAAAGAAGTGCAGGAAGAACTGGATTACCTATTCTCCGTCAAAGAAACGGCCTGCCGTTTGACCTCCTTGTGGGAAGCTGGAAAACTGCCCTTGCGTGTGACCCATAATGACACCAAGATCAACAATGTTCTGTTTGATCCTAAGGGTGACGAAGCATTGATTGTTGTAGATCTGGACACAGTCATGCCGGGTCTGGTTGGTCACGATTTTGGCGATGCCATCCGCTTTGCAGCCAATTTTGTGGAAGAGGATTGCCCGGAGTATGATAAGGTTGGCGTGAACATGGATGTTTTCCGTGCGTTCACCGAAGGCTTCCTGGAAAAAACCGCCGGCACTTTGACGCAGTTGGAACTGGATACGCTGGCATTGAGTGCTTTCGTGCTGACCGTTGAATTGGCCGTCCGCTTCCTGGACGATTACATCCAGGGCAGCCCCTACTTCAAGACCAACTATCCGGAGCATAACCTGGTGCGTACCAGAAACCAAATTGCACTGGCCAAGGATATGCAGAAAAAAATGCCGCAAATGGAGCAAATCGTAAAAGATTGTGCTGCAGCGGTCTGTAAATGATAGGAAAAGAACCTGCTTCGGCAGGTTCTTTTTTGATTGATTTTGCCTTATTGCGGTTATCCTATAAGAAAACCGAAGGAGGAGATCAAATGGATAATAAGCAACAAGAGCAAAACGATCAGGAACAGGAACGGATCGTGGAATTAGGTTCGGATATTACCAAAAGCAAAGACGGCAAGATCTACACCCTGACCATCATCGGCCAGGTGGAGGGACATCAGGTTTTGCCGGAAAACTGCAAAACTACAAAATACGAACACGTGCTTCCGCTGCTGGCCGGTATTGAAGAAAGTGACGACATTGACGGTCTTTTGCTGCTTTTGAATACCGTAGGCGGTGACATTGAGGCCGGCCTTGCCATTGCGGAGATGATCGCCGGAATGAAAAAACCTACGGTATCCCTTGTTTTGGGTGGCGGCCATTCTATCGGCATACCCTTGGCAGTATGTACCAAAAAATCTTTCATTACGCCCACAGCCAGCATGACGGTGCATCCTGTGCGTATGACCGGTTTGGTGGTTGGTGCACCCCAGACATTTCGCTATTTTCAGCGGATACAGGAGCAGATCGCGGATTTTGTCACCGCAAACTCCAAAATATCCAAGGCGGAATTCGAGCATTATATGATGGCAACAGGGGAGATGGCTACGGATGTGGGAACCATTCTCTACGGGAAAGAAGCGGTGGCATCCGGACTGATCGACAAACTGGGCGGCTTGAATGATGCTTTGGCCGCACTGCACCGTATGATCGGAAAGTACAAGAAGGAACAGAATAAGCCAAGGGAAGCCCCAAAGCAGTAACTTTTTTGAAACTAAGGGTGGAAATTTTTTGTCAGCTGTGTTACAATAAGGTGTAAACCTATATAAAGGGGGAGTGCAGGCATGGAATGGAATGGGCTGTTTGGCCTGATTTACGGATTACTAAGCGGCTTTTTTGAATTCCTGCCTGTTTCGCCTCAGGTACATCAACAGGTGTTCGCAAAAATTACAGGATTAGATGCACCTGGATACGGTCTGTCTCTGGCAGTACACTTGGGTGCATTGGCGGCGGTGATCCTGTCCTATTACCCCAAGCTCAGCAAGTTTTCCCGGGAACGGAAGATCGCTGCTCAGCCTGTGCGTCGACGCAAGCGTCAGCCGGATGTTACCAGTCTGATGGAATGGCGGCTTTTGCGAATCGCATCGGTTCCGGTTATCATTTCCTGCTTGCTGGTTACGTGGCTTGGCAGATACATGAACAGGCTGTGGTTGCTGGCTATCCTTGCGGCATTGAATGGCGTGCTGATCCTGTTGCCCCAGTATTTATCCCGTGCCAATAAAGATGCCCGCTCTCTGTCACCGCTGGATGCGATACTGACAGGTATGGGCAGCATTTTAGGCATCCTGCCCGGCGTTTCCAAGGTTGGTATGGTGACTTCGGTAGCTTCCATGCGGGGTGCGGATCGGAAATTCGGCCTGGATTTTGCATATTTGCTGATGATCCCTGCGTTGGCGGCACTGTCCCTTGGCGATATCGGTATGATGATTTTTGCCGACGTGGCATCTGGCGTGCCGTTTTTTACAGGTGTGCTTGCGTGTATTGCGTCTTTTGGTGCGGGATTTGCCGGCATACTGCTGATGCGTTTTTTGGTGCTGAAAGACTGCCTGGAAGGCTTCGCCTGTTATAACTGGGGTCTTGCAATGTTTGCTTTTATTATCTATCTCATAGGATGATTACATAGGAGGTACTTTATGGCGGAAAAGAAACAATCTCAAGCGGAGAAAGCGGCCGCAGCCAAGAAGTCCAAAACTTCCCATACTAGCCCGGCGAAAAAATATGCCATTAAGAAGAATACGAATAAACCCGCTCCTGTGGAGACGCTGCAAATTCCGGTGCGGTTGATCACATCCACTGTCTGCCTGTTGAGCTTCTTCCTGCTTCTGTTCGCGTTTTTGAATCCGGAGGCGGTATTTCTGGGTTTGATCCGTAGTTTGGTCATGTCTTTGATCGGACAGGTGGCATTCTACGTTGCAATTCCTGCACTTTTGTACTTATTTGCCATCCAGGCGTTCAGCGGAAAGCGTCCGGTGATATTGCGTAGTGTGTGCCTGCTGTGCTTCGTGGCTATTTGTGGATGTATTACCCAGATCGCGATGCTGATGGATGAAGGCTATACGTTACCCACCGGCATGGCATTGCTTTCGGAACTGGTTTCCGGTGGCGTTTCCGGCCATACAGCCGGTTTGATTTGCGGCGGTGTGGCACTGCTACTGAATCTGTTTTTCGGCAAGGCGCTGAGCCTGATCATCTTGATCGTGGCGGCATTGCTGACACTGCTGGCATCCTTCCAGATCACCATCCCCAGCATCATCCGTGCGGTGCAGAACCGCCCCCGGGCCGACTGGGAGGATGAAGAGCCTGAGGTGGAAGAGCCGGCGGCAGTTGTGGTCAACCACATTGCCAATAAGCGTATTGCGTATATAGAAAATAAGCGTAAAGAGCAGGAAGAGCGGCAGATGGAAATCGATATTCCTGTGGACGATAAGCCGCTGAAACCGAAAAGAACAAAGCGGGTGATCTCCCCGGAAGCCAATGACTTTATGAATCAGGTGGATTCGGACGTAGAGACTCCCGTCGCCGCATCCAAAGAGGGCATGACCGGTGATGCCAATGTGGATCTGATCCTGGAAGACAAGACGGTAAAAGAGCAGAGCGTGCCGGATAACACTTCTGCCATCGAGCCTGTACCCGAGGAAATGCCTGCCTTTGAAAAAGCAGAGCAGGACGAGGTGGCTGCTGAGGTGGCTCAGACTGTTGCGGAGGTCGCCGAGGCCCAGGCTAAGGTGACTGCCAAGGATGCACAGGAATCTGCCGCTCAGGTGGCGGAGGAGATCGCCAAGGCACAGCAGGAAGTCAAGCCGGAATACCGTTTCCCGCCCATTGACCTGCTCCGGCCCAGCCAGCGGGGCAATATGGACGCCACTGCGGAAATGCGGGAAAACACCCGTCGTCTGAATGAGACTTTGGCAAGCTTCAAAATTGAAGCCCATATTATCAATGTGACCCGGGGCCCCAGCGTCACCCGTTACGAGGTGGAGCTGGATAAGGGTGTCCGACTGAATAAACTGACTACCTGTGCCGATGATATTGCCTTGAGCTTGGGTGCATCCGGCGTGCGTATCGCCGCCGTGCCCGGGAAAATCTCCATTGTGGGCATCGAGGTGCCCAACCGTGCAGTAACCAATGTTTCCTTGCGGGAAGTCATTGATTCCCCGGAATTTGCGAGAGCTAAGTCCAAGTCCTCCTTCTCCGTGGGTAAGGATATCGGCGGCACTTGTATCGTTGGCAATATTGCGAAACTGCCCCATATGCTCATCGCGGGTACCACCGGTTCCGGTAAATCCGTGTGCATGAACTCCATCATCATCAGTTTGCTATATAAGGCAAGCCCTGAGGATGTGAAGCTTATCATGGTTGACCCCAAGATGGTGGAATTGGGCATTTATAACGGCATTCCACACTTGCTGATTCCGGTGGTTACCGACCCCAAGAAGGCCGCCGGCTCTCTGCAATGGGCGGTGACGGAAATGATGCGTCGCTACAAGGCTATGTCCGATGCCGGTGTTCGTGATTTGGAGTCCTATAACGGAATTGTTGAAGCTGAGGGTGAGGGACAGAAGCTGCCCCAGATCGTAGTCATTATCGACGAGCTGGCGGACCTGATGCTGGTGGCCGCAAAGGAAGTGGAAGAATCCATTTGCCGTATCGCCCAGATGGGCCGTGCGGCGGGTATCCACCTGATCATTGCTACCCAGCGTCCCTCTGCGGATGTCATCACGGGCCTTATGAAAGCCAATATTCCGTCCCGTATCGCATTTGCGGTGGCATCGGCTATGGAATCCCGGATCATTCTGGATACCCAGGGTGCGGAGAAACTGGTGGGCAAGGGCGATATGCTCTATGCACCCATTGGTGCAGGCAAGCCCATGCGTGTGCAGGGTTGCTTCGTCAGCGATCCGGAAGTGGAAGCGGTTACATCCTTTGTTAAGGAGAATTTCAATACCAATTACGATCAGGAAGTTTTGGAGGAGATCGAGCGGAAGGCCGCCCAGACCGGAAACGGTAAGGCAACGGTATCCGACCCGGAACCCAACCAAAACGAACTGGATGGGGACGAAATGCTCCCTGCGGCGGTGGATGTGATTCTGGAAACCGGACAAGCCTCTGTTTCCATGCTCCAACGGCGGCTGAAACTGGGTTATGCCCGGGCGGCACGCATTGTTGACGAAATGGAAGAAAAGGGCATTGTGGGCCCGTTCCAGGGCAGTAAGCCCCGTTCCATTTTGGTGACCAAGGAACAATGGCAGGCCATGAAGAGCGGCCAAAACGGCCAAATGGCTCTGGCGGAGTTTGAGGATACCGCTGTGCCGGAGGAAATTGAGTGATTCTTACACGCATATGCGTGTGGAATAAATATTACATCCCATCCGGGTAAGCCGGAGGGACAGTAGGAGGAAATTAAATATGAGAAACGAAAAGATCAAAAAGATGGTAGGCATTGCACTGCTGATGGCAGTTGTCGTTGTGTTGCAGCTGCTGGGCAGTTTTGTAAAACTCGGCCCCGTAGAAGTATCCCTCGTCTTACTTCCCATCGTGATCGGCGCGGCGGTTTACGGACCGACTGCCGGTGCAATTCTTGGTGCTACCTTTGGTGCTGTGGTACTTGCCCAGCCAGGAACTGTGTTCTTTTACGACATGAGCGTTGTGGGCACAGTCATTGTGGTGCTTGTCAAGGGTGCACTCAGCGGTCTGTTGGCGGGCCTGACCTACAAAGCCTTGGCAAAAAAAGCACCGGTTTTGGCGGTGATTCTTTGTGCGGTGGTTTGTCCGGTGGTCAATACCGGAATTTTCTTCCTGGGTTGTATGACCTTCTTCTATAACGACCTGGCTTTGATGGGAGAAAATGTGGCACTGCTGGTCATTACATCCTTCATCGGCTTTAATTTCATTGCTGAATTTTTGGTAAACGTTTTGTGTTGCCCTGTTATTCTGCGACTGTTACATGTTTTGAAAATAAGTAAAAATTAAGGAGAATTTCTATGCAAGAGACCGATCTGCAATATCACATTCATTGCAAGCAAGGCGATGTGGGCCGGTATTGCTTCCTGCCCGGTGATCCGGGTCGGTGCGAGGCTATTGCCGCTTATTTTGATAACCCTGTACATATCGGCATGAACCGGGAGTACAACATCTACACCGGAACACTGCTGGGCGAAAAGGTTTCTGTGTGCTCCACAGGCATCGGTGGCCCATCTGCGTCCATCGCTATGGAGGAACTGGCGGCCATTGGAACGGATACCTTTATCCGTGTCGGCACCTGCGGCGGTATTGATCTGGATGTGTGTCCCGGTGACGTGGTTGTTGCCACCGGTGCCATCCGGTATGAGCATACTTCCTTGGAGTATGCACCCATTGAGTTCCCGGCGGTTGCGGACTTTGACGTTACTGCGGCATTGAAAGCCGCCAGTGAGGACTTGGGCTACAATACCCATGTGGGCGTGGTCCAGTGTAAAGACTCTTTCTACGGCCAGCACAGCCCTGAGAAGTCTCCTGTGTATTACGACCTTTTACAGAAATGGGAAAGCTGGAAGCGTCTGGGCGTTAAGGCCAGCGAAATGGAATCTGCTGCACTGTTTGTGGTGGCATCTGCATTGAAGGTGCGCTGCGGCAGTTGTTTCCATGCTGTTTGGAATCAGGAGCGGGAAAAGGCTGGTATGTTCATGCCTATGACCGAGGATACCTCCGGCGCCGTGAAGGTCGGTATCGAAGCCATGAAGCGTATTATTGCAGCTGATCTTGCGAAGAAGTAAGAAAAAAGGCACCCAAACGGGTGCCTTTTTGCAATTTTTTTCGGAAGGGTGTCCAAATTCGACGTTTTCGTTCGTTATGAAGTATAGAGGATATTGAAAGGATGGTGCATGATGGATCAAGTGACAACAAATTGTCAGCCCAAAGACAGAAGAGGTGTTTGCAAGTGGCTCATGTGGCTGCTGATGGTCAACATCATCAGTCTTAGCTTAGGCGTACTGACCAAAGCGCTGAATGTTAGCTTTATGAACAGTCGGCTGCAAATTGCTTGTAGTATAGGTATTTTGATCTGTCTGCTTCGGTTACGCCGGGAGCACATGCTTTATATTGTGGCTATCGTTTTTGGCGGTATTGATTTGTTCTTTACTATATTGCAGACATTCCTTCTTGGAGAAGTGGGATTTCGTTTGCTGCGAGAGCTGTATCAAAATGATGTCAATATGGTGATTGTAGAGCTTAGCCGTCTGTTTTCGCCAATTCTGCTTATTAGTGGTTTGTGTACCAGCGTATTTGAATATTTGGCCCACAGCAGACTCGTGAAGTGTACCAATCATCGTTTGCGTAAGTGTTGGATCTGGCTGACTGTGGGTACGGTGATCCTGTTTGCGGTAATGCGTGTGGTGACCCCCATCGTTACAGAGATGGTCAGAGAGGGGACATTGGATCTCGAACAGTACCAGCGACTCTATCCCTTTATGAATCTGCCTGCGATGCTGCTCAGAATCGGTTATGTGGTTTGTTTATTTTTAACCTGGCGGAGCAAAGCGCGGGAAGAAACTGCGCTGCTATGTGAAGATGCTGAACCATATACAGAGGAAGAACGAGAAAGCCAAAAGAAAAGGCTGTACATCGCACTGGGTTTGGGTGCGATCGGCATTACACTGATATGCGTAGCTGTGGCACTTGTGATTGCTGCAATGAACACAATGAGTATTATCGGCGGCGCAGATTGGTTTACGTTCCGATTCGTGCTTTCCTATGGAGAGAATGGACTGTACTTTGTGATGATGACTTTTGGATTTGCAGCAATCCTTGCTTCCATCCTTGTAGGAAGCAGAAATAAACGGCTGCAAAAGGCTGCAATTTTGGTATCACCTTTTTTGCTGTTCCAGATCCTGCGCGTTCCGTATGCATGGCTGCATGAGAATTGTTTTGTGAAATGGTTGGGCAGCACATACTTTTTAACAGATGCTTTTGACAATTTTTTCACTTCTGCGTTTAATGCCGTTCACCTTGCCGCATTATTCTGGTTGTTTGTTGCCGTTTGCACCACAGCAATCTCGGTCATTCTATCCGGAAAAGTGCTGAAGGATAAGAAGTGGCTAAGAGTTTTGTACATTGCAGGTATGCTTTTGGTATCGCTTCTTGTTGCTTGCAGATACTTCTATATCACGCTCTAGAATAGTTAAGACCCGACAGAAACTGTCGGGTCTTATTTTACTTTTTAGACTTTATAGGAATCTGCGTCAGCATGATTGCGGCGAAAACCAGCACGCAGCCGATGCCCTCTGTTAGTGAAAAGGATTCATTCAGCAGCAGAGCGCCGGAAATGGCGGCGAAGACGGATTCAAAACTCATCAGCAGGGAAGCGGTGGTGGGTTCGATGGCCTTTTGTCCAACGATCTGCAAGGTATACGCAATGCCCATGGACATAATGCCGGCCCAGCAAAGGGGAAACCAGCAATCCAGAATGCCCTGCCAGGTGGTGGTATCGAAAAACAATGCACAAACACCGGAGATCACAGCACACACCAGTGCTTGGGACATATTCAGTGCCATGCTGTTCAGTTCCCCGGCAACATGATCCATGATAAGGATCTGCACCGCAAATGCCACGGCGCACAGAAGCATCAGCACGTCACCAATGTTGATGGCAGTAAAACCGGCTCCGCTGATGAGATACAGTCCCACTGCTGCGATGACCACGCTGATACCCACGGTTTTGGGCGGTTTTTGCTTCAAAAACAGGCCAAAGATGGGCACAAGAATGATGTACATGGTGGTAATAAAGCCACCCTTGCCGGCTGTGGTATAGATCAAACCAATCTGCTGTAATGCAGTTGCGGCAAAAAGAGCAATTCCGCAGGGAATACCGGCTTTCCACAACCGGGGATCGCAGAGAATTTTTAAAAAATCCTTGCGTCTTCGCAGGAACAGGACCAGCAGCAATGCAAAAACCGCGAGAAAACAACGCAGGGAAAGAAAGGCAAAGGGGCCGACATGATCCACGCCCACACTCTGGGCAACGAAGGTAGAGCCCCAAATGACGGTAGCCAGGATGATACTCAGGCTGCCTTTTAACTGTTTCGACATTTTTATCACCGATGGAAACTTTACCACAAAAACGGTGTGAATGCAAGATTGCAATTTGAAAACTCTGTGCTATAATATAGAAAAAACCATAGGAGGTTGTGTAATGGCTGAGATTAAGAAAATTCCCGCCCGGTCCGAGATCGCGGTGGAAGATACCTGGGCAACAGAGGATTTGTATCCGTCCGACGAGGCTTGGCAGGCTGAATTGGCTGCGATGGAGGGCGTTAAAGACGTCTTCGCTTCTTATGCAGGCCGTTTGGGCGAAAGCGGTCAGACCCTTTATGAGTATCTGCACTATGACGAGGAAATGGGCGAAACCTTCTCCCGTTTGGCAAACTACTGCATGCGTAAGGCAGATGAAGATACCCGCAATGCCACCTATCAGGCTATGCGTGGTCAGTTCATGAGCCTTGCGGTGGCACTTGGTGCGGTTCGTAGCTTTGAAACCCCGGAGATCATGGCAATTCCCGACGAAACGTTGGAGCAGTTCTACAAGGACTGCCCTGCACTGGAACGCTATCGCCGTGCACTGACCAATGAGCGTCGCATGAAAGAGCATACCCTTTCTCCGGCAGAGGAGAAGCTGCTGGCGGCATCCGGTGAAATGGGCGGTGCACCTCAGGATATCTACGGAAGCTTTGCCAATGCAGACATTACCTTTGCCGATGCGGTAGACTCCCAGGGCAACAAGTATCCCCTGCGGCAGGGTAACTTTGTGTCCTACGAGGAAAGCCCGGATCGTCAGCTGCGTAAGAGTGCATACGAAAGCCTGTACGACAGCTTCACGAATTACAAGAATACTGCTGCGGGTTTGCTGAACGCCCAAAACAAGCAGCTGAAATTCTATGCCGAGGCCCGTAAATATCCCAACGCATTTGAAAAATCTCTTGACCGTACCAACGTGCCCACGTCTGTGTATCTGAACCTCATCGAGGCGGTGCACAAGAATATGGACAAAATGCATCGGTATGTGCGTCTGCGTAAGAAGCTGCTGGGCGTGGATGAGCTGCATTTTTACGATGTTTACGCACCTCTGATTGCGGATGTGGATAAGCACATTCCCTTTGCAGAGGCCAAGCAGACGGTTTATGATGCCCTTGCACCTTTGGGTGAGGATTACCGCGCCATCTTGAAGGAAGGCTTTGAAAACCGCTGGATCGACGTTTACACCAACGAGGGCAAGCGTAGCGGAGCATACTCTGCCGGTGCCCGGGTGCATCCTTACGTTCTGCTGAACTACACCGGCACATTGGACAGCCAGTTTACTTTGGCACACGAAATGGGTCACGCACTCCATTCCTACCTGTCCAACAAGCACCAGAATCCTGTGGATGCAGGCTATGTGATTTTCGTGGCGGAAGTGGCTTCTACTTGTAATGAAGCTTTGCTCATGGAGCATCTGTTGGCCAAGACCACGGATAAAAAGGAACGGGCATATCTCATCAACCACTTCCTGGATCAGTTCAAGGGAACGCTGTATCGCCAGACCATGTTTGCGGAGTTTGAACTGATCATCGGCCGCATGGTAGCCGAGGGCAAGACCCTGACTGCCGACGTGCTGTGTGCAGAGTACAAGCGGCTGAATGAGCAGTACTTCGGTGAAGATATGGTGGTGGATGACCGGATCGCCATGGAGTGGGCGAGAATTCCCCATTTCTACTACAATTATTACGTGTTCCAGTATGCTACCGGCTACTCTGCAGCCATCGCCCTGTCCCGGAAGATCCTGAAAGAGGGCGAAAGTGCTGTGAAGGATTACCTGGGCTTCCTGTCCGGCGGATGCTCCAAGTGCCCCATCGATCTGCTGAAAGGTGCGGGTGTGGATATGACTACGTCCGAGCCTGTGGAGCAGGCATTGCAGCTGTTTGACGAACTGCTTGACGAGATGGAAGAGCTGACAAAGGATCTGTAAGTATGAACGAACTGTTTATCCCCACACTCCACACCTTTGCCATGAATAATATCTTCACAGGCTCCTGCGGTGCGTTTCGTTTTCGTATAAAGCCGGAAGTGGTGAAACAGGAGGGCTCCAAAGAGGTGGACTTTTCCCAAAGTACCATCATTGCGGAGTTCTGGCATGGACCATTCTGCTATGAAAAGAGCAAAATGGAAGGCAAGGAAGTGTTCCCTATGTCCGAAGAGGGCAGAGCTGACATGCAAAAGTGGCTGGAAGCAAATATCTGATGCAAAACGCAGAACCGTTCGTGCGGTTCTGCGTTTTCGTAGATTTATTGTGAGTTTTTGAGTATTTACTCGTCTAAGTAGTGAATGGCCATTCAAAAAACAGAAAGGAGGGCACTATGGATAGCGGAGCAGAAAACTACCGCCGCTTTCTCAGCGGTGACAACAGCGGTCTTGTGGAAATCATCCGGGAATATAAAGACGGACTGATTTTCTATCTTCGGGGATTTACGGATGACATTCTGCAAGCAGAGGAGCTGGCAGAGGACACATTTGTAAAGCTGGTAACAAAGCGGCCTCGTTTTAACCAAAAAAGTAAGTTTAAGACTTGGCTGTATACCATTGGGCGGAACATTGCCGTGGATCACGTAAGGCGTCAAAGTAGGCATGTTGAGATCACCTATGACGACTGCCCGGAAATTGCCAATGAAGAGGCGAACTTGGAACAGGCCTACATACAGGAAGAGCGTTCCATTCTTCTTCGCAGAGCAATTCAGGAATTAAAACCGGAGTACAGGCAAATCCTTTGGCTGATTTACTTTGAGGGTTTCACCAACCGGGAAGCGGCGGCTATCATGAAACGATCCGTACATAGTGTAGAGACCATGGTGTACCGTGCAAAACGGGCATTAAGAGCACGACTGGACGAGGAGGACTTTATTTATGAAGAATTATGAGCAAATGGCAGCAGATGTGCTGCACCGTGCAGAAGAATACGCCGTTCGCCGGAAAAGAAATCAGCGGATTGTAGCAACTGCGGCAGTATTTGCCTGTTTGAGTCTGCTGATTGCGGTTAATATTATTAAGATAAGCGGGGGTACGAAGGGAAATATCCCGTTCATTGAACAGCCGTCCATCCAAATGGACAATTATCCCCCAAAAGACTCGAAACCGACAGAGGCAACAAAGCCGCAGGAACAGCTACCAAGTATAATTCCGGGGGAAGATCAGTTTGGTGACTCCGGAGTAGTTTTGTTGGCTGCAAAAACCATGACAGCGATGGGCGTGCCGCTTGAAGACAATTTGGAGTTGCCGCTGAATTATTCCCTACGTGTCCGAGATTTTCGGGGGCAGTCTGAATTGGAAAGATTCAAAGCAGAACTTGAAGAGAGAATGCTTTATAAAGCAATGATGGAAGAAGGACTCGGTGGTGCAAGTATGAAACTGGGTAATTGCACTAACAGAGAAAACTATATGATATCGTTTATTCGGACGGGATGCTTTCGCCTGCTGTGGATCAAAGAACATTCTTCGGTGAAAAGTATTCGTATTTATAGCACTACGAATTATGGAAAAATTGAGGTATCTCTGTCAAACAATACCTATCCACATGGGTCTGAGGTAATATTAATGCCAGAGGATATCCCGGAACAGGATTGGGAGAATGGACTGCGTATCAACTGGAAGTACAGCAATGCAGTACTGGAAGCATTGGATGAGAATCCGACAAGACCTTTTTCTGATTTTTCTGATGTCGTTGTGTTTTCTGTTGAGTTTAGCGATGGATCTGTGAAGGAATGCAAGGTTGAGATTTTGCTTCATGATGACGGGACGGTCACGACTCGCTTGGTGAGAACCCCCAGGGTTGTCTGATTTTCCGAGGAGTTCATAGGATTGCTATTGACATTTTCGCATTTTGTGGTAGAATATCGTAGAAATGCAAAGACCATACGAAAACAAAGCAGGTTTGACTGACCAAAGCGAGAGGGGAGCGGTGGAAGCCCCTTGGAGGTTACCCTGTATGCCACTTTCGTGTCGCCCGGGATGACCGGGACGGGCGCTCCCGTTACAGAGCCACTAAGATATCCCTTGTGGGATGAATTAGGGTGGTACCGCGACTTTCCTCGCCCCTAAATCAGGGGCGAGGTTTATTTTTTGTAATTTATTTGGAGGTAATACCAATGAGCAATAAACCTTATGGCGTAAACGAACTGCGTGAAATGTTCCTGAGTTTCTTCGAAAGCAAGGGCCATCTGCGTTTGCCCAGCTTTTCCCTGATCCCTCAGAACGATGCATCCCTGCTGCTGATCAACTCCGGTATGGCACCCATGAAGCCCTACTTCACCGGTGAAGTAGAGCCCCCCCGACGCCGGGTCTGCACTTGCCAGAAGTGCATCCGTACTGGACATTGAGAACATCGGTAAGACTGCCCGTCACGGCACTTACTTTGAAATGCTGGGCAACTTCTCCTTTGGCGACTACTTCAAGCGGGAAGCCATTGCCTGGACTTGGGAGTTTTTGACCAAGGTGGTTGGCCTGGAAGAGAGCAGACTCTATCCCTCCATCTACGAGAATGATGACGAGGCCTTTGAGATCTGGAATAAGGAGATCTGTGTGCCTGCTGATCACATCTTCCGTTTTGGCAAGAAGGACAACTTCTGGGAGCATGGCTCCGGCCCCTGCGGTCCTTGCAGTGAGGTCTACTATGACCGGGGCGAGAAGTATGGCTGCGGCGAGCCCGGTTGCACAGTTGGCTGTGAGTGCGACCGCTACATGGAAGTTTGGAACAATGTGTTCTCCCAGTTTGACAACGATGGCCAGGGCAACTACACGGAGCTGGCTCAGAAGAACATCGACACCGGTATGGGTCTGGAACGTTTGGCGGTTGTCTGTCAGGATGTAAACAGCCTGTTTGATGTGGATACGGTTATGAACATCACCAACAAGGTGACTGCCATCACCGGTGCCTCTTACGGCCAAAGTGCCAAGACCGATGTGAGCTTGCGTGTTATCACCGACCACATCCGTGCATCTACCTTCATGATCGCTGACGGTGTGCTGCCCTCTAATGAGGGCCGCGGCTACGTTCTGCGTCGACTGCTTCGCCGTGCTGCCCGTCACGGCAAGCTCCTGGGCGTGAATCGTCCCTTCCTGTACGAGGTCGTGGAGACGGTGGTGCAGGAAAATGAAACCCACTACACTTACCTGCGGGAGCGTGCAGACTATATCATCAAGATCGTCAAGATCGAGGAAGAGAACTTTGCCAAAACCATTGACACCGGCATGCAGATCTTCACTGCCAAGATGGCAGAGCATAAGGCTGCCGGCAAGACTGTGTTCTCCGGTGCGGATGCGTTCCTGTTGTCCGCAACTTACGGCTTCCCCATTGACCTGACCATGGAAATGGTGGAAGACGAGGGCATGACCATTGACATGGATGAATACAACCGCCAGCGTGAGGAGGATAAGATCCGTGCCCGTGAGGCTCGTAAGGCCCTGGGTGACCTTGCTTGGGCCGGCATCGACCTGGGCCTGGATAACACCCCTACCACGTTTGTTGGTTATACGGAAAACACTTGCAGCGCCAAGGTTTTGGCTGTCTGCGTCGGTGAAGAAGTCTCCGGTTCTATTGCCGGTGGCGAAACCGGTATTTTGGTGCTGGATCAGACACCTTTCTATGCTGAAATGGGCGGCCAGGTGGCTGACCACGGCGTGATTCTCGTTGGCGACAGCCGTTTTGAGGTTATCAATGTTCAGAAGGATAAGTCCGGCAAGTATCTGCATCACGGCAAGATGCATTCTGGTACCATCAAGGTTGACGATATCGTCTGTGCCAGTATTGACGTGGAGCGTCGCAAGGCCATCATGCGTGCTCACTCCGCTACACACCTGCTGCAAAAGGCTTTGATCTCCGTGCTGGGTGACCATGTGCACCAGGCAGGTTCTTTGGTAGAGCCCGACCATCTGCGTTTTGACTTTACCCACTATTCCGCATTGACAGCTGAGGAACTGGCCAAGGTGGATGCCATGGTACAGTCCGCTGTGCTGGACGGTTACAAGGTGGATGTTGCGGAGATGTCCATTGACGATGCCAAGGCTATGGGTGCAACCGCACTGTTCAGTGAGAAGTACGGCGATACCGTCCGCGTTGTCAATATGGGCGGCTATTCTATCGAACTGTGCGGCGGTACGCATTTGGACAACACCGCAAAGGTAGGCCCGTTCTTTATCCAAGGTGAGGGAAGCGTTGCTTCCGGCGTCCGCCGGATTGAAGCCATTACCGGCAAGGCTTGCATGGAAGATATGCAGAAGAACCGGGAGATGCTCTATGCTGCGGCATCTGCCATGAAGGCAAAGCCCGCTGACCTGAACGACAAGATTCAGAGCCAGATGGAAGAGATCCGCAATTTGAAGCGTACCATCGAGAGCTTCCAGGCCAAGGAAACTGCCGGTGAAGTAGATCGCTTCCTGTTCGGTGCCCATGAAGTGGGCGGCCTGAAAGTGCTGACCGCTACTGTGCCCAATGCGGATGCAGGAAAACTGCGGCAGATGGGTGACACGTTGCGGGATAAGTCCCAGAGCGTTGTGGCTGTACTGTCTTCCGTCAATGGCGACAAGATCACATTCCTGGCTGTCTGCGGCAAGGATGCCATTGCGAAGGGTGTCAAGGCCGGTGATTTGGTTCGCCTGGTCTGCCCTGCCTGCGGCGGCAGCGGCGGGGGTAAGCCGGATTCCGCCATGGGTGGCGGTAAGGACGCAAGCCAAGTGGATAACGCCCTTGCACTTGTGGACGATTTCGTCTTGTCCAAGATCAACTAATTTCAAAGAGCGTCGCCCCAGGGCGACGCTCTTTTCGGAAAGAGAGGTGAGCGTATGCGCCGATTGATGTGGTTTAGTATCGGTTTTGCGGCAGCATGCTTGTTAGGTGCACTTCTGTACGAACACTGGCTTGTACTTATAGCGGTCATCGCGTTGATGATTGCGTGCATCCTGGCCGTGGTCCACAAAAAGTACGGAAATTGTTTATTGCCCCTTTTGATCGTCCTGGGTATTGGGATAGGGCTGTGTTGGTTCGGTGCATACGACTACCTGTTCGTTACGCTTCCACGTGCTGCAGACGGCAAGCAGTTCAATGTGTGTATTGAGGCTACGGAGTACAGCTACGAAACGGATTACGGCAGTGCGGTTGAGGGAACAGTCGTATTCAACGACAAAACCTATGCTGTGAAGGCGTATCTGCGCACCAAGGAGAAGGTTTCACCTGGTGATACAGTCAGCGGAATGTTCCGCTTTCGGCTGACAACCAACGGCGGCATAGAAAATCCTACCTCACACCGCACAGAGGGAATCTTTCTTTTGGCATATCCCATTGGTTCGTCCCAAATTCAGCATAATGATGACGTATCTTGGCGGCACTATCCGGCTATTTGGCGGCAGAGTCTGCTGACACGCATCAAAGAGCTTCTGCCGGGAGATGCCGGCGGATTTGCAGCGGCACTTCTTTTGGGAGACCGGAGCGGGATCACCTATGAGATGGATACTTCTTTCAAAATAAGCGGAATCAGCCATATTATTGCTGTTTCCGGATTGCATGTTTCCATTGTCTTTGGCCTGATATATACCTTGTTGGGCAGAAAAAGATGGCTTTCCTGTTTGATTGCAATTCCCGCATTGTTTCTGTTTGCTGCCATTGTTGGGTTTACGCCGTCTATCACCCGGGCGTGCATCATGCAATCGCTGATGCTTCTGGCGATGCTATTTGAGCGTGAGTACGACGGACCAACCGCTCTGGCATTTGCGGTTTTGGCGATGCTTGTTGTCAATCCCTTGACCATTCTTTCGGTGAGTTTTCAACTTTCTGTGTGTTGTATGATGGGTATTTTCCTGTTTTCAGAGAAAATACGGCAGTATTTGCTCCAAATCGCAAAACGGCACATTTATAAAGAGCAAAAACTGATGAACAGGTTATGGCAGGGAATCGCGGCATCAGTCTCCGTTTCCTTGGGTGCAACAATCATGACCACACCGCTTGTTGCTTACTATTTTGGCTGCATCAGTGCGTTTAGCGTATTGACCAATCTGCTTACCCTCTGGGTCATCAGCTTCATTTTCTATGCCTTGATGGCCTGTTTGGCGGTGAGCGTAGCGAGCATGGCATTGGCACAATTCCTCGCGGCGATGGTGTATGTACCCATTGTATTTGTCCTGAAAACTGCCGAGGTAATATCCAAACTGCCTATGTCCGCCATGTATACTTCCAATCCCTACGCAGTTGCTTGGCTGTTGGGAATCTACGTCATGCTGGCGGTTTTTCTGCTTCAACGGAAAAAGGAACCGAAGCTTTTGCTGGTGAGTATCGTCTTCACGTTCTTGCTGGCACAAACGTTTTCCTGGTTCGAACCGCTGAACGATGATTTCCGGGTTACCATGCTGGATGTGGGGCAGGGGCAGAGCATTTTGCTTCAAAGTGATGGGAAGACATTTCTGGTGGACTGCGGTGGCGATGACGGCGAAGATGCGGCGGATACCACAGCGGAAGCGTTGCTCAGTCAAGGCATTTGCCGTTTGGACGGTATTGTTGTCACCCATTTCGATAAAGACCATATTGGCGGCGTGGTGCATTTGCTGTCCCGAATCCAAACAGATCGGCTGATTTTACCGGATGTGGAGGATGAGCATCAGGTTGGGAAAACACTGGCGTCGGCAACGGATGCAGCCGTTGTGTACATCTGCGAGGATACGCTGTACACCTTTGGAAAGGCAAAAATGACGGTTTTTGCCCCAATTTCTTCAGAATCCGACAATGAAAGCAGTATCTGCATCTTGTTCCAGCGGGAAAATTGTGGTATACTGATAACCGGTGACAGAGGCGTATCCGGAGAAATGGCATTCTTGCAGACCCACACGCTTCCGCAGGTGGATATTCTGGTTGCGGGGCATCACGGTTCATCCGGCTCTACCGGCGAAGCGTTACTGGCGGCAACATCGCCCCAAATTGCGTTGATCTCTGTGGGAGAGGATAACCGCTACGGTCACCCAGCCGGAGCAGTTCTACAACGGCTGATGGATACAGGGTGTAAGATCTATCGCACGGATATTCACGGAACTATCATATTCAGGAGGTGACATCATGGCATATCAGCAGAGCCAGGGAAACACGTTACAGGAACTGAAAACTGCGATCAAGGAAAAAACGCCCGGGCGGCTGTATGTTTTCCATGGTGAAGAAGTCTTTCTGTTGAATCACTACTTGCAGCAACTGAAAAAGCTGCTGATCGATGACTTGACCGAATCCTTTAATTTCCATAGGCTCAATAACGAGTCTTTTGACATTCAGTCCTTTGCCGATGCGGTGGAAAATTTGCCTATGATGGCGGAAAACACCATGGTTCAGGTGGATGACATCGATCTGTTCAAGATGAATGAATCGGACCGTAATAAGATGACGGAAATCCTTTCGGATATTCCGGAATATTGCACAGTCATATTCACCTATGAGACCGTAGCCTGGAAGCCGGATAAGCGGCTGAAAAAGCTGTGGGATGCCGTTGAAGAGAACGCATCCGTGGTAGAATTCGCAAAGCAGGACCAGCAGGATTTGATCCCGTGGGTCACACGGCATTTTTTGGCCAATAAAAAGAGAATCAGCGGCGATTTGTGTGCCTATCTCATTGAGATCACCGGCGGTACCATGACGGCCCTTTCCGGCGAGATCAAAAAGATCTGTGCCTATTCCGGTGCAGAGCAGATCCACCGCACGGACATTGATGCGGTTGTGGAGCCGGTGATGGATGCCTTGGTCTACCAGATGACCAATCTGCTGGGCGAGAAGAAATACGACCAGGCCTTGCTGAAATTGCAGCAGCTGCTGAAAATGCAGGAGGAACCCATTGCGATTTTGGGTGCCATCGGTGGACATTTCCGGCGTATCAGTACAGCAAGAACGCTGATCGACAATGGTCGTCCGGCCTCTGAACTGGCAAGTATTTGCAAGATCGGCGATTACCCGGCACGGAAGACCATGGAGTCGGCACGACGTTTCACGCCGGAATTCTGCAAAAAAGCGGCGGAGCTGATTCTGGAAACCGACTACCGCATGAAAACGTCCTTTGATGAGCAGGAGCGGCTATTGGAAATGCTGCTGATCCAACTGGCCCGGGAGGCGTGATATGGTACGGATTCAGGAGGCCATTGTGGTAGAGGGGCGGTATGACAAAAATACCCTTAGCCAGATCGTGGACGCCCCTATTTTCGAGACAGCCGGTTTTGGAATTTTTAATAACAAGGAACAAATGGCACTGTTGCGGCGGCTTGCACAGAGCCGTGGGTTGATCGTATTCACCGATTCCGACGGTGCGGGATTTGTCATCCGCAACCGCATTAAAAGTGCCATTGCTCCGGAATTTCTCAAACACGCCTATATTCCCGATATTCCCGGAAAGGAACGGAGAAAATCCGCTCCTGGGAAAGAGGGTAAACTGGGCGTGGAAGGCATGAGTCCGGAGATCATTTTGGAGTCTCTGCGGCGTGCAGGAGCCACGTTTGCGGAAAACGGAGACCGGATAACCGGCGGGATCACAAAACAGGACATGGCAGCTCTGGGGCTGTCCGGTGGGGCAAACAGCAGCAGTTTGCGTGGAGAATTGGCGAAGAAACTGGATTTTCCGACCCACATGAGTGCAAATGCCTTGGTGCAGGCACTGAATTTATTGTATACATTGGAAGAATTGACCGAGATTGTAAAATCATTGGAGCACAAGAATGGTTGATATAGCAGTTAACAATTTAACAAAGTTCTTCGTGATCGGTGAGAACCTTTTGGAGGGTCTGAGTTTCGAGATCCAGGAAGGAGAGTGCGTGGCAATTTTAGGCCGCAACGGCTGCGGAAAAACCACGCTGTTTAACATTCTCACCGGGCAAATGGATTATGATGATGGTGAGGTCTACGTCAATCCCAACAAGCGACTGGGCCTGATCTCCCAGATTCCCCATTTTCCCCAGGGCTATACTGTGGAAGATGTGCTTCGCTCTGCATTTGCACAGATACTGAATGTACAAAAGAAAATGCAGGCTTTGGAGCAACAGATGCTTTCCGGTGCTACGCCGGAACAACTGCGGCAATACGATGACCTGACCAACCGTTTTCAGTCCGGCGGCGGATATGAGATGGACGTTGAAGTAGATAAGATCTGCAATGGACTGGGTATTACCCCTCAACAGCGAAGCCAGGAATTTGCAAGTTTGTCCGGCGGAGAAAAGACCCGGGTGAATCTGGGACGGCTACTCTTGGAAAAGACGGATATTTTGCTGTTGGACGAGCCTACAAACCACTTGGATTTGCGTAGCGTGGAGTGGCTGGAGAATTATATCAACAACTTCAAAGGCACAGTCCTTGCCATTTCCCATGACCGATTTTTTATTGACCGCATTGCCCACCGGGTCATCGAGATCACGGACGGCCACGCGGAGTTCTATTCCGGTAACTACTCCTTTTACATGGATGAAAAACAGGCCCGTTTTGACCTGCAAATGAAGCAATATGAGCAGGAACAGGCCAAGCTGAAGCAATTGGGATATACCGTGGAACGGATGAAAGGCTGGGGCATCAACAACCGCACATTATACCGCCGTGCTATGTCCATCCAGCACCGGATGGAACGGATTAAAAAGACGGAAAAGCCTAAAACAGAAAAGACCATGAAGGCCAGCTTCGGGGAAAAGGATTTCTCCGGAGATGTAGTGTTCAAAATGAAAAATGTGGCTAAGTCCTTTGGTGATCGCACGCTTTTTTCGGATGTGAATCTGAATGTGGAGGGTGGCGAACGTATTGCCATTTTGGGCGATAACGGTACAGGTAAGACCACATTTATCAAATGCCTTTTGGGAGATGAAGATTGCCAGGGTAAGATTCAGTTTGGTCCTACGGTGAAGTGGGGGTATCTGCCTCAGATCATCCATTTCAGCCATCCAGAGCGGAGCTTGTACGATACAATGCTCTATGAAAAGAACTGCACACCGCAGACGGCACGCGACCGCCTGGGTGCATTTCTGTTCCAGGGGGAAGATGTGTTCAAAACTGTTGGTACCCTCTCCGGTGGCGAGCAGAGCCGCCTGCGGCTGTGTATGCTCATGGATGAGAAGATCAATCTGCTGATCCTGGACGAGCCTACCAACCATTTGGATATCGCATCCAGGGAGTGGATAGAAGCGGCCATCGAGGAATTTGAGGGCGTGTTGCTGTTCGTCAGCCACGACCGGTACTTTATCGACAAATTCGCGGAACGGATCTGGCTGCTGGAAGACGGCACAATTCGGGATTTTAACTGCGGATATGCAAAATATCGCTCTATTATCGAGCATGAACAGGCTGCGAAACAGACTGTTCCGTCCGTCGCAAAACCAAAAAAGGAAAAGCCCAAGGGCGGTACAAAGGAGCAGGATAAACTTGTTCGCAGATTGGAACGGGAAATTGAGAAGCAGGAGCAGTTGATCGCAGGCCTGGATGAAAAGATCGAGGCCGCGGCGGCGGATTATCAGGAATTGACTCGGTTGCTTGCTGAAAAAGAGCAGGCGGAGGAAGTCCTGATGGAACTGATGGAAGAATGGGAACAAGCCCAGGAATAAAGTTGACATCGGGAATAGAAAGGTCTATAATACGGAAAGATAAAATCATAAGGAGCGAGAATAATGAGTTCTTGTAACGGAAATTGCGCGTCTTGCAGCAGCTCTGACTGCGGCGACCGCAAGAAGGAGAGCCTGCTGGCAGCTCTGAATCCCAAGTCCAGTGTTAAAAAAGTGATTGCAGTTGTTTCCGGTAAGGGCGGTGTTGGTAAGTCCACCGTAACCTCTTTGCTGGCTGTTGCTATGGCCCGTCGCGGCAAGCGTGTGGGCGTTTTGGATGCGGACATCACCGGTCCTTCTGTTCCCACAGCGTTCGGCGTAAATGAATGCCAGGGTGCGTCAGAGGATGGATTGTATCCTGCACTGACAAGAACCGGTATGCAGGTTATGTCCATCAATCTGTTGCTGGACAATCCTGCCGACCCTGTTGTTTGGCGTGGCCCCGTTATTGCCGGTGCGGTCAAGCAGTTCTGGACGGATGTGATCTGGGAAGATGTGGACTATCTGTTTGTGGATATGCCTCCCGGGACCGGCGATGTGCCGCTGACGGTGTTCCAGAGCCTGCCTGTTGACGGTATCGTCATTGTTACCAGCCCTCAGGATCTGGTGAGCATGATCGTAACCAAGGCTGTGAAGATGGCGAATATGATGCATGTTCCCGTTTTAGGCTTTGTAGAGAACTATGCTTACTTGAGTTGCCCGGATTGCGGCAAAAAGATTCAGGTCTTCGGCAAGAGCCATTTGGATGAGGTGGCGGCAGAATTGGAATTGCCCGTTTTGGCAAGACTCCCCATTGATCCGGCAGTGGCCGAGGCTTTTGACAACGGCCTGATGGAAACAGTTCTGACTGAGAGCGTAGATCCTGTGATTGCAGCCATTGAGAATATGGAATGAGAAAAATCCCTCCGCCTGAAGCGGAGGGATTTGCTATATTAAAGCAGTTTGTCAACGATATACCAAAGAACGAGCAAAAGCAGCAGCATCGGTATATAGGCAACCAGTACAGAGGTGCCGATTGCGATACCTGCAATGCCAAGGTAATTCAATGCATACACCAAAGCGGACAGAAGCAGCGTAGTGAGCATTGCCCGGGTGAGCATTTTGCCCACCAAATTGGCAAAGAAGAAAGTATAAAGGAACGCAACCAGGGGATTGACTGATACCAGAACAGCACCCACAAGACCCTTCAAAGCACCCACCAGTAACATAATTACCAGAAGACCCAACAAAATGACGGGTGCCCAGGTGAGCAGGCCTTCGGGCAGGAAGGATGTCAGCAAGTAATTGGCAACGGCAAACAAGACCATACCCAATGCAACCGACAGGATGCGGAAAAACAGCCAGGCAAGCGTTTTCTTGCCCTGGGGCATCCACTGGTTGACGATGTTGACCAGAAATGCCAGAATAATCATATTTAACAGTTCGCCGCAGATCGCAACATAGTCGGATTTGACTATGGGGAAAATACCCATCCACTCATCCGAAATGGTTACAAAGGGCAGGGGAGACACCAGAAATTTCAAATTCAGACCGTAGCTGTGGATCACCACGGTAACGGCGTAAATAAACAAAATACCGATGGCGGACGATACACTCTGACTCAGTACGGACTTTTTACCGAATGCAAACCGGCCGATAAAGCCAAAGATCAGAGAGCCGACTGTCATCACCAAGGCCAAAATCAGGAAGGAACGCATTTGCTCCTCGTTTTGCACCAGGGATTTGACTTGATTCAATAAGGCTTCCATAAAAACCTCCTTTTTCGCAGTTAGGAAAAAACAGACGCCAGAATTCTCTGGCGGCTGCAATGTTGAAAACTGAAATTACTTCAGCTCTGCGGTAGCGCCAGCTTCCTTCAGCTCGGCAACCAGCTTCTCTGCATCTTCCTTGGGCATAGCTTCCTTCAGGGTCTTGGGGCAGTTGTCAACCAGATCCTTAGCGTCCTTCAGGCCCAGGCCGGTAGCGGCACGGACGACCTTGATGACGTTCAGCTTGGAAGCACCGGCATCCTTCAGGATGACGTCGAACTCGGTCTTCTCCTCAGCAGCCTCAGCAGCACCGCCAGCAGCGGGAGCAGCAACAGCAGCAGCAGCGGCAGAAACGCCGAAAACTCCTTCCAGAGTGTGAACCAGCTCGGACAGTTCCAGAACGGTCAGACCCTTAACTTCCTCAACGAGAGCAGTGACTTTTTCACTAGCCATGATAAATTTCCTCATAAAAGTTTGTGTTAAAATATGTGTGTGTTTACGAAATTAAGCTTCTGCTTCTGCAGCAGGAGCGGTGCCGCCTTCCTTCTGGATACGAACCTGATCCAGGACGAAAGCCAGGCTGGAGATAGGTGCCAGGAAAGTACCGAGAACGGATGCCACCAGAGCATTCTTGCTGGGCAGTTCGCCGAAACCATTGAGCTGGTCTGCGGACAGGACGCTGCCTTCAACAACGCCACCCTTGATGGACAGAGTGTTCTTGTTCTTCTTGGCGAACTCGCATACGATACGAGCGGGGGCAATGGGGTCACCAGTGGTGGTAGCCATGGCGGTGGTGCCGTTCAGAACC
>JAZOBY010000090.1:0-14377 GCA_045596215.1 Faecousia sp. | reverse complement strand
ACCGCAGGCCGGAACACTGCCGTGACCAACACGGTGATTCTCGTGTTTGACCTTGCTATGCTGTTCCTGTCTGCATCCCTTGTGGGATTTGAAGGATGTCTGATCGCAACGCTGGCCCTTATGAGCTCCTTCGGCCCTGTGGTTGCCCTGGCTGCTCTAGGCAGCACACTCCAGAACACCTTTGCCGCAGGTAATCGGGTGCTGGATATTCTGGATGAAGCGCCTGTTGTGGAAGAAATCACCGGCAAGGAAGCGGTGCAATTCCGCGGGGCTGCCGCTGAGAATGTAACCTTCGCTTACGGAGAAGAAACCATTCTGGACAACTTCTCTGTGACAATTCCTGAGAATCAGATCGTCGGCATCAACGGCCGCTCCGGTTCCGGTAAATCCACCCTGCTGAAGCTCTTTATGCGCTTCTGGGCTGTGGCACAAGGTGAAGTCAAAATATCTAATAGAAATGTGGATGCTATCAATACATCCAACCTACGCGATATGGAAAGCTTTGTGACACAGGAGACCCACCTGTTCCACGATTCTATCCGCAATAACCTGCGGATCGCCAAGCTGGATGCGACAGATGACGAAATCATTGCCGCATGTAAGAAAGCCTCCGTCCACGACTTTATCATATCTTTACCAAAAGGCTACGATACGGAGGTGGGCGAGCTGGGCGATACCCTATCCGGTGGCGAGCGGCAGCGGTTAGGGTTAGCAAGAGCCTTCCTCCACGATGCACCCTTTCTGCTGCTGGATGAACCCACCTCCAATCTGGACAGCCTCAATGAAGCTGTCATCCTCAAATCCCTCCACGAGGAGTGTGCCGACAAAACCGTAGTGCTGGTTTCCCACCGGAAGTCCACCATGGGCATCGCAGACACTATCTACTGCGTAGAACATGGGAGAATGAGCTGATGGATGTAAAAACCAAACGGCAGCGGGAAAAGGAAACCGTTTCCTTAATGATCGCCATCTACTGCCGCAAAAAGCACGGCGGCAAGACACTTTGCCCTGACTGTGCTGCGCTGGATGCCTACGCAAGGCAGCGCAGTGATAAATGCCCCTTCATGGAGACAAAGACCTTTTGCTCCAACTGTAAAGTACATTGCTACAAGAAAGACATGCGTGAAAAAATTCGGGAAGTCATGCGTTTCTCCGGCCCCAGGATGATCTTCCATCATCCTGTTATGGCAATCCGTCATGTCATAGAATCTAAGAAAGAAAAAAGACGAATGGAGAAAAACAATGAAGATTAAGAAAATACTTTGGATCTGTCTTGGCTGCATCGGTGTGGGACTTGGTGCCGTAGGTGCGGTCGTCCCCATGCTCCCGGCCTTTCCTTTCCTGCTGCTGGCAGCCTTTAGCTTTGCCCGATCTTCCGAAAAGCTGCACACCTGGTTCATTAATACCAAACTCTACAAGGATAATCTGGAGGACTATGTTGCCGGCAAGGGCATGACCGCCAAAACCAAGGTCCGCATTATGATCACAGTGACACTGCTCATGAGCATCGGCTTCATTATGATGGGACTGAAGGGCATCGTTGTCGGATGTATTGTTTTGGGATGCGTTTGGGCCTTCCACATCATCTATTTCATTTGGGGTGTGAAGACCATTCCCGCGAAAGAGGAGTCTGTGAAAGCATGAAGAAATTCTTGAATATCGCTTTGCTAATCAGCTTCCTTGTCACCATCATGGTACCTCTGACCGGTATCCATATCCACAAGCTGGCATCTGTTTTGTTCCTACTGCTCAGCATTGTCCACACAATCGTCTTCCGTAAGAAGCTGGGTGTAAAGCGTTGGCTGTTACTAGGGTTGATCGTCATTTCTTTCGCAACAGGTCTGTTTGGCATGATCCTGGATCAGCTCCCCATCATCCTGATCCTCCATCGCTGTATCTCCATCGCTTTGGTATTCTTCCTGGCAATTCATATCTTTGTTTTTCATAAGAAGCTGTGCTAAGAAATGCACAGGACTGGTTTGTTGCCAATCCTGTGCATCATTTTTTTCATTACATTATGTTTCGTTTTTTTCTTCGTTCAGATGGAGAGGGGATTATGTATTTTAATTAGAGCAGACCGCGGATCAGGCCTTCGACCAGAGCCAGGACAGTGGCGAATACCAAGCCGCCAGAGGACATGGCAAACAGCTGAAGGAAGGTGCGGTTGCGCTCCTTGGCGGTGACTTCGCCAGAGGAGGAGTATGCCGCCAGCATCAGTCCGCCGCAGCTGGACAGGGGGCTCAGTGCTGCCAAATGTGCGCCTATACACAGACCTACGGTGATGACCAATGCACTGCCGCCGGTCAGGGATGCTGCCAGTGCCGGAACGGTGGGAATCAGGGTGGGCATAACCACACCGGATGCGGAGGAGAACCAGCTCATCACACCGGCAAGGAAGCACATAATTGCAGAAGCGGTGTTGTTTCCGACCAATTTCTGCAGGGCACCACACAGCAGGTCAATGCCGCCCAGTTCTGTAACCAGAGAGATCAGAATACCAACGCCGGTAATCATCAGCAGAGTACCCCAGGATACTTTTTTAAGGGCCGCGCCTTCGTCTGCACAGCGGAATATAGTGAGGAGAACGGCAACACAGACAGCTGCCAGACCTACATTGATACCTAAGAAAGCCAGCACAGCAACTACGGCAATGCCGGCTAAAGTCGCCCATTGCTTGCCGGTGAAGGGAGGAACTTTCTCGTTTTCTGTGCCTGCAGCGGTGACGACGGTGAACTTATGCCACTTAAACACAAAGAAGTACAGCACTGCGGCAAACAAAATATTCACCAGTGCCATCTTCAGATTCAGCGGACCTGCCAGACCCTCAATACCTGCTTCACTTGCCTTGTTCATTGCCACAATACCTGAGGGGGTGATGGGAGAGAGCCCACCGGCAAACGCACCCAGTGTGCCAAAGGGCAGCAAGCTGATAGGACTGCAGCCGGTCTGCTTTGCCAGAGCGACAATGATCGCTGCCATCAAAGCGGTGACGGAAATCAGTCCGGGACCCACAGCAGAAAGCACTGCAGCCAGCAGGAACAGAATAATCGGGAACACCTTTGCATTTCCCTTGCAAAGGGTAAGTACCTTTCTTGCCAGAACATCCAGAGTCTTGTTCTCCTGGGCGATGCAGAACAGATACATCACGCCGAAAAGCATCAAAAACATCTTGCTGTCAAAAGCAGAAATGATAAATTTCTCCGGCATGCCCGTGGCATACACCAGCACAAGCGACGCCATAATAGCGGCAAGACCGGTATTGACTTTAAAAATAAAAGCAGCGGCAATCACCGCAATCAGCACAATTAAGGACACAACATCCAAAACATTTTCCTTCTTTCTAATTTTTTCCTTTTATTATATCACCCGGGGGAGTAAATTGCAAGGGCTTTTGCATTGATAAAGGCGTGCTTTCTGTGAAAAGCCGCTATGATACAGGTAAATTGGGACGAAGCAGAGATTTACGATAATGATGCCGTAAATAAACACACCACAAGGATTTCATTAAGGGAAAATCCCTCCTGATTGAACGCGTATGCTCATTCAGGAGGGATTTTTATGCTTTTGGTTTTCTTCCGGCTTCAGCCATTGGATGTATTTCTCCGCCTTGGTTTTACAGGCAGAGAGGCGGTTAATTTTGAATCCTCTTTTGGAAAACCACTCCGGTTTTGTGAGTAAGCTCCAGCCATGGAAGAACGAGATCCGGATCAAATGCACGGATCGTATTAAAGTGTACGTCAAGTTCAAAATTGATATCACCGCAATAGCCCGCAGACTTCAGGGCTTTGCAGATACTATCCCATTCTGCATTTCCGGCAAGGGGTACAAGATGGGCGTCACAAGTGCAGTTATTATCGCTTAGATGGAGTGCTTTGATCCGCTTCCCCAGAATGGGGATGTAGGTGCGGGCATCCTTACGAACGAGGTGCATATGTCCGGTGTCCAAACAAATACCAAAAACTTCTCTGCCCGCTTGTTCATTCAGTTCGTCGATGAGACGTGCAGTTGCGGTAGGATCGGAAGCAGCTCCCTCCATGAAGAGATCATTATTACCTTTCTTGTACTTAGGAATATAAAGGTTTTCCATACAAGCCGTTACATTGTTCTGCAAAAGCTCAGGGATCAGGGATTCAAACAGATGTCTGTTCTGCTGTTCGATTTGCTCTGGGGAATCAACGGTATTGTCAATTTTATAATCCACGCCGTGGATCACCAAACGGGGACAGCCGATGTAACCGCAAAATTCAATGGTCCGCTTGTAAATGCGGATGTAGTATTCTATCACCTCCGGATTTCCTGCTACATAAGCAGGCTGCCGTGCGTGTCCCTGGGTGACAAACAGACCGTACTTACGGAGGGCGGCAATATGCTCCTTGTAGTATTCCTTAACTTCTTCAATAGACTTTTCAAAAATGCATTTGCATTCGTCATCCGGGTTTCTTGTGCTGATACCACCACCCATAGCCATATCAATTGCGGTAAAGCCAGCTTTTGCAATGAGGGCGTATTGCGCATCTATCGTCATCTCCATTTTGGACACAACCCCGGTATTCACGCTAATATGCATAAAATTTCCTCCTTAAAAAGCTGTACGGTATTTTAAGTAAATTTACGCCCAGCAATGCAGCAATATAGATCACTTGCAGGCCCAGGAAATAATCGGAATTCACCGCGTTGATATAGTAGGTAGGCGGGAACAGATACTGCACCTGGCGTAACGCACCCAGATCGAAAAATACCGGGCATACCACCAGCATACCCACCACCAACAAGGGCAGCAGCGTGCCCAAAGCGGCAATGCTGCCAAAAATCCGACGCAACGTCATACAGAACAGGGCGGTGGACAGGGCATAAAGAAGCAGCAACAGCAGTTCCCGTCCCAAGCTTACCGTCAGTCCGGAGAAAATCAGGGCGATCAACGCCACCACGGACACATTCAGCACGGCGATCATCTGACAACCGAATTCCACCGGGGCTTTCCGATTTTGGGCCACAAGGGAGAAGGTTCCCAGTTTTTCGTCCTGGATATAATACATGGCCGCTGCCAGACCGCCCAAGACGATCACCACCGCCAGTAATCCCCGTACCGGGGACAGCAGATAGTTGGCACTTGGGGCATTTTCGTCCTTGCTGCCGCCGTCCAGATAGGCAAACTCGAAAAATGTGGCATCCGCCGCAAAATTGTCATAATACTGCAACAATTCCTCATCCGGCACATCTTTTACTTCCGGGACGTTGTTTCGCAGATAGTCCAGATAATAGGCTCTGGAGCTTCTGGCGAAAATCACGCCGCTCAGTTTTTCCCGCACCAGTTTCAGCGGGATGGTGCTTTCGCCCTCAATGATCTGCACGAAGGCATTTTTACGGGCCGGATCCGCGGCAAAACGATAAACTGCTTCTTCCAGCTCGTCTTCAAAAATCCAGGCCGCATCCGCCCGCTGGCCGTTGACCATGGCTTCCGCCGTTTTGGGGTCGTCACAGATCACGAAACGGATCAGATTGCTGTCGTCTTTCAATTCCTGCATGATCTGCGTAGCTGCGGCATCTTCCCCCTCACAGGCCAGGGCAACGGTAAGCATACCGCTTTCGTCCCGGGCCACTGCACCGTAACCCATCACCAACAAGGGAATGAGCACCAAAATCAGCAGGAAAGTCACCTTTTTATACAGCCGTTTATTCAGCAGGAGGAACCATTTTCCAATATTTTTCATCCCGTCACCCCCTGACTCCGGCCACTTTGATCCTGCGGATCAGCACTGATCCGGCCAGGAACAAGCATCCAAATCCCAAAAGTACGGCGATGTTTTCCCAGGAAACACAGCCTAAAATGCAGTTGCCGATCTGTGTCCGGGCCATGCCCGTGGGCAAAAATTGGGCGACTTTCTGTACCGCATCCGGGAAAAAGGTAATGGGATACAAACAACCGGAAACAAAGCACAAAGCCAGCGTGACGAAGAACTGCATCAGCACACCGCTGACCAGATCCGATGCCGCTTCGTACATCAAAAAGCTCATGGCACCCAGGGAAAATACCACCGGCAGACATTGCAAAATCATAGCAGCCGAGATCTCGGCCTCAGGCCGGATGAGCAGCAGCAACAACACGATGCAGGCAATGCCCAAAAGGCCCACCATATACACGGCAAAATCGCACAAAACCTGCCAAACCACCGGCCGGGACCGGGATTTCAACATTCTGGCCATGGCCTGATCCCGGCGGATCATCACCGGGGCGAAGATCAGACAGATCAGCATAAACAGCACGATACCCAGACCGCTGATCAGATATCCGTCCATACCCAGGCCGTCAAACACGCCGGATTCGGTGACGCGATAGCTTTTGGACCGGGAGATGATAAAATCCACATATTGCAGACTGATTCCCCCAATGGCAGCACCGCTGCTGCCCCCGTGGGCACCCGCCGCCGCACCGGCACCGTAGATGCCTTTTTGGGTGTGAGCGATCATGATCTCCACGATACCGGTCAGCTCTTCCTTGATCATGGATACCACACTGTCCGCACCCACGCTGGTGACGAATTTCATGGGCATGATGTTGCCATACATGGCCGCATCCATAAAGCCCTCCGGGAACTGGATATACGCGGCGATGTCGCCCCGTCGCATGGCCGTTTCCGCCTCTTTTTCATCCATTTGGTTAAATTCCACGGAAAAACGGGTGGAATCAAAGGACTGGACTGCCGCAAGACCCATTTGCATATAGGTATCCCCGGCTGTGCCAACCAGGCCCACCTGGAATTTGGTCTGCTCGCCCTCTTCGCTGGTCATAGCTCCGATGGCATCGTAGGCCAGGGACATGCAGCCGAACAGGACAGCTGCCACCAAGAGTACCGGCGGCAAAATCCGTGCCAGCCGTTTGAGTTGTAAAAGCAAATACTTTTTCATATTACAAGCTCTCTACCAGTTTCTGAACGTCCCCGTCGTAATCAAAGGGAACCAGCACGCCATCCCGGATAATATACCAGGCATCGCACAGGTCCAGCTCCATCACATCATGGGTGGTCAGCAGCAAAATGCCGCCCTTTTCCTTGTAATGACGCAAATAGACCGCAATGCTCTGCTTGCAGGCCAGATCCAGAGCAGCTGTGGGCTCATCCAGCAGCAAGACCGGGGGATCGGACGACATGGCACAGCCGATGGACAGCCGCTTTTTCATGCCACCGGACATTTTGGACACCGGTACGTTCAGAAATTCGTGAATTCCCAGCAAAGACAGCACGCCGTCTTCCAGTTCCTGCTCCATTTTTTTCCGGTCATACCACAGCAGGAGATTATCCCTGGCGGACAATTCCTCGATCAGCGGCGTTCCCTGGGGGACATAGCCCACCAATTGGGCGTGCTCTTTGGCATTTTTCAGCAGGTCCACACCGTCGCAGAGGAAGCTGCCCCGGTCACAGGACTGCACCCGGGCCAAAATGGACAGCAAGGTGGATTTTCCGCATTCGTTGGCACCCAAAATGCCAATGCAATGACCTGCTTCGGCTACCAGATTGATATCCTGCAAAACCTGCTTTTTCTTATATTTCTTTTCAATATGCTTAATTTCTATCTGCATATAATTTCTCCGCATAAAGTATATGGCGCTGTTGCCAGCGCCATATACATATTTTTTTAATTAACCCCAGCCGTCGTCAGTATAGCCGTAGTTGGGTTGGACAATTGCTTCCTGTTTTTCAGCCGGCGTTGACGTAAGAAGCAGCTCGAAGAACTCGTATGCACCGGCCTTTTCCAGATTTTCCATAACCTTATCCATGACCAGCTTTTCTGTCCACTTCTCCAAAGCACTGCTGTCGGTAACATCCACAGCGTTGGAAGGTGCATCCAAAGAAGGACCGTCGGAGTCAACAGCCTTCAAAACGATGCCCAGAAGCTGTTCGTTGTCGCCCAGAATGTTCAGAGCAATGCCGTCGGCAGACAGCTTGATCTCCAAAGCCAGATCGCCCAGCATGTCTTCAACCTCACCGGGGAACATATCCATGTTGGGAGCCAGAGTGATGGTGCCGGTTTCCTCGGTCAGATCCGCGATCTTAACGGTCACCATATCCATGCCCTGCATGGTAACGGTGTATGTACCGCTGGTCTTGCCGCTGGTCTTGGTGCCGGTGCCGGAGATCTTGAAGTCGTCGGTGTCGTCCACATCGCTGGGGACAACAAACTCAAATGCGGTCTTGTTGCCCTCGGTCAGGGAGTAGAAATAGACCATGCCACGCTTGCTGCCCTGGTTGGACGGCTCATTCACCTTCATACCGATGACATTGTGGCTCTTATCAACATAAGTTTCGATGACAAGGGGACTCTCGGTATCGAACTCGGTCTCTTCTTCCAGATCAGCCAGCAGGCCCTCGACGCCGTCCTTGAAGTCGTTATAAGCTTCCTCTGCACCGATATACTCACCAACCATTTCTTCGATGCCCTTAGCGGCATCTTCAATGATCTTCTTCAAATCGGGATCGTCCTTGGCCGTATTCAGCACGGACTTGACGATGTTCAAAGCGTCTTCTTCGTAGAGCTTCAAGGTCAGAACGGTGCATTCCTGCTTCACGCCGCCCACTTCCAGAGTGGTAGTAGTCTGATCCACGTTTTTCAGTCCGGCCAGAATCAGAGCAATATAACGATCCAGCACCTTGGTCAGGGTCTCTGCATCGGGCAGAGCGTCTGCCAGCTCAGCCAGCATTGCGGTAGAAGACATGCCGCCGGTGATCACATTGGGAACATTCTCACCGGATTCGATCTTCAACCACTGGTCGTTCAGCTCGGGCAGACCGATATGCATAACGGAATCCGCCATGTTCATCAGCAGGTTTGCGGTGATGATATGCTGACCTTTCAGGCCCAGAGCCAGCTGAATTGCCTGCTTCTGGCCATCCATGCCCATATCCAGATCCAGGTTGATCTCTTTCAGGAAGGAGATATCAACAGGTGATTCGCCGCCGAAAATTGCCTGCTCAAACAGATCCAGTGCGGTGTCGCCCATGGTCAGGGTCATGTTCACCTTGGCACCGCCGGTCTGAGTGGCTGCGGAGCTGTCGCCCAGAGCGGCCAGGATCTCGCCGTAAACTTCGCCTACGGAGTCAATTGCATCACCCAGGTTGTTTTCACCCAGCTTCTGCAGGTATTCTTCTTTTTCCAGGCCCACGTAGTCCAGAGCATGGTTGTTGTCATTGTCGGGGTTTTGGGTGTTGTCAGTACTCTGGCAACCTGCCAGCATGGAGACGCTGCCCAAAATCAATGTGGCCACCATGACCACGGACAGAATGGTTCTAAGTAACTTCTTCAATTCCATTTTACTGTCGATATAGCAAAGCTATATCTTCTCCCTTCTAAAATTTATCCTCTACGGGATGGTATCATTATATTGCAGTTTCCGCGAAAATGCAATACTTTTTTAGTAAGAGAACCGGGCGGTTACGCCCGGTTCTTTTAGTCTTCCAATTCATCTTCCCCATCCAGCAAGACGGACATGGTCAGGTTATAAACATCTTCCGCTTTTTTCTCAAACAGCCGGCTCAGCCGAACGGCCTGCCGCTGATCCGGGGCCATCAGTTCCAGAGTCATCAGATTGCTGGTCTCGTCATCCAGGGACAGGAGTACGGAAAAATCCCCGCCCTCCCGGGGGATGATCTGGGTTTTTACGAAACTGCTCCGGCGGATCTGCCGATTGAACCGGGCCACCGCATTTTCAGCCAACAGCTTAACCGTATAAGCGATGGAATCCTCCGTTAGTGCGGCGGTCTCCCGGCCCTTGTCCGTGATTTCATAATGCTCCCCATCCACTTCTTTCAAGTGGCCGGAAGCTACCATTTCCGGAATGGCGGTGCAAACGTCGAAATAACTCAAACAGTCATCCTGATAGCATAATTCATAAATTTCCTGGCTGGTCAAAGGGTAATTGGCCCGGGCGGTGACAAACAGCACCAGCACCTTCACATCCAGCATATCATGTATAAATCCAAGTCGTTGCATTCTTTGCATCACCTCATGCAACCATTATACCCCAAACCGTGCCACAAATCAAGCACCATTGACAATCCAGGCACATATTGTGGAAAGAAAGGGTGATTTTATGGACACAACGGTGATTTATCCCTTAGGGGACAGCCCGGCAATTTCCTTTGCCGTCCGGGCGTTGGAAAAAGCGGGCGTGCAGATCGGATACGCACTTTCTCAAGCTACCCATGTGCTGTTTCCCGTACCCACGAAGGAGGTAAATGTACAAAACATCCCGGAGAGCGTGACGGTCATCGGGGGTAATCTGGATTTCCTGCCGGACACATTTTCCAAGGTGGATCTGCTCCAGGAAGAGCAATATTTGGCGGAAAACGCCTATTTGACCGCAGATTGTGCCCTGCGTTTGCTGGGAGATCGGTTGGGTGTAGCCTTTCGGGGGTGTACCCTGTTGGTCGTAGGCTGGGGACGCATTGGCAAATGTCTGGCCACCATACTGAAAGCTCTGGATGCAGATGTGACCGTAGCGGCACGAAAGCCGTCGGATCTGGGAATGCTGACAGCTTTGGGTTACAAGGCGGTAGCGGTATCCGAAATCGAACCGGAGCAATACCGGGCCATCATCAACACCGCACCTGCACCGGTGATGGAACGGGACGGGGACTACATTCAGATTGACCTGGCTTCCCAACGGGGCTTGGCTGGGGAGACGGTGATCTGGGCCCGGGGATTGCCGGGGAAAATGCTTCCGGAAAGCTCCGGGGCATTGATCGCCCGGGGGGTTTTGCGGCATTTGAGAGGAGGATCGGCATGACCATAGGCTTTGCTATGTGCGGCTCGTTTTGTACATTTTCCCAGGTGTTTCCGGTGATGGAGCGTCTTGCGGCGGAATATCAGGTAATTCCCATCTTTTCCCCCGTCGCCTGTACCGTGGATTCCCGGTTTGGCACGGCGGAAAGCCACATTCAGCGGGCGACGGACATTTGCGGCACGCCGCCGCTGTATACCATCGCACAGGTGGAGCCCATCGGGCCGAAAAAACTGCTGGATGCACTGATCATCGCTCCCTGTACCGGCAATACGCTGTCGAAGCTGGCCCATTCGGCAGCGGACACGGCGGTGACCATGGCGGCAAAGAGCCATCTGCGGAACGGACGGCCGGTGATCGTGGCCATCTCCACCAATGACGCTTTGGCCGGTGCGGCGGAGAATATCGGCAGACTTTTGGTGCGGAAAAACTACTATTTCGTGCCATTTGGACAGGACGATGCCATGAATAAACCCACCAGTCTGGTGGCGGATTTCGAGCAGATTCCCGCAACGCTGGAAATGGCCTTGCAGGGAAAGCAGATACAACCGCTTTTGTTGGGAAGATAAAAACCGGGCGGCCATCGGCCGCCCGTTGCTTATTTGATCTTCTTGCCGTTCAGCACCGCTTCCACCAGTTTTTCTCCGTCGTAACGGAGTTTCAGCAGGAAAAAGGGGGCATCCTGCCACAAAAGGTCGAGAAAAATCTGGTCGCCCTCCCATTTGGGCAGGTCGTTGAGAAACTCCCGGCTGACCCAACGAAGCTCCCCTTCGTCGCAGTCGATGAGTTCTCCCTCAAAGCCGTCGGCGGTGAACAGGTACATATGCTCGCCTTCCCACTTGCCCTCGGTAAGGAACGTGATCACGCCCCGGCATTTCCAGGAGGTCAGTGTCAGGCCGGTTTCTTCTTTGGCTTCCCGGAGCAGGCACTCGTCCGGACTTTCCTCGCCCTCGAACTTGCCGCCGATGCCGATCCATTTGTCCTGATTCATGTCGTTCTTCTTTTTGATCCGGTGGAGCATGAGTACCTCATCCCCCCGGAGCACGTAACATAAAGTTGTATTGTACATAGGTTTCCTCCGTAAAGTTGACAGTTGACAGTGGGTAGTTGACGGTTAAATACATGTGGCAATCTCCCGGTAGTGCCTACTGAATTGCCACATTGTGCCAGGAGATTCCCACGGCCCGTTGGGCCTCGGAATGACATTACTGGAAGTGTCGATATTGTGGACACCACAACTGTTAACTATTCACTATCCACTAAGTAAAATGCCCCAACCGGGAGGTTGGGGCATTTCGATTACTTTGCGTATTCCACAGCCTTGGTTTCCCGGATGACGTTGATCTTGATCTGGCCGGGGTATTCCAGCTCGGACTCGATCTTCTTGGCCACATCCCGGGCAAGCAGTACCATATTGTCCTCGGATACCACCTCGGGCTTGTCCATGATCCGCACCTCGCGACCTGCCTGGATGGCGTAAGCCTTGTCCACGCCGGGGTAAGAACCGGTGAGTTCTTCCAGCTTCTGCAAGCGGCGGATGTAGTTCTCCACGTTCTCGCGGCGGGCACCGGGACGGGCAGCAGACACAGCATCGGCGGCCTGAACCAGCACGGCGATCACGGTCTTGGGCTCCACATCACCATGGTGAGCCTCGATGGCGTTGACCACAACGGGATTTTCCTTGTACTTCTTGGCGATGTCCGCACCCAGTTGCACGTGGCTGCCCTCTACCTCATGGTCAATGGACTTGCCCAAGTCATGCAGCAGACCCGCACGCTTGGCCAGAGCCACATCTACGCCCAGCTCTGCGGCCATCAGACCGGCAATATGAGCAACTTCCATGGAGTGATTCAGCACATTCTGACCGTAGGAAGTACGGTACTTCTGACGGCCCAGAATCTTCACCAGTTCGGGGTTCAGGTTGTGTACACCGGTTTCGTAGCAGGCACGCTCGCCTTCCTCCCGGATGGTGCGGTCCACTTCCTTGCGGCTCTTTTCAACCATGTCCTCGATGCGGGTGGGGTGGATACGGCCGTCGGCAATCAGCTTTTCCAGTGCCAGACGGGCAATCTCCCGGCGGACGGGATCGAAAGAGCTGACGGTGATGGCCTCAGGGGTGTCGTCAATGATCAGATCCACACCGGTGATGGTCTCCAAGGTGCGGATGTTCCGGCCCTCACGGCCGATGATGCGGCCCTTCATTTCGTCGTTGGGCAGAGCCACAACGGAAACGGTAGCCTCAGCGGCATGGTCGGCAGCACAACGCTGAATGGCGACGGAGAGGATCTCCCGGGCCTTTTCGTCGGCCTCGTCCTTCATCTGCTGCTCGATTTCCTTGATCTTGAGGGCGGTTTCGTGGCGGACTTCCTCCTCCACGCTTTGCAGTAAGTGCTGCTTTGCCTGCTCCTGCGTCAGACCGGAGATAATCTCCAAGGTCTTGACCTGAGAAGCCTTGATAGCATCCACTTCTGCCTGTGCCTCTGCAACCTTTTGCAGCTTGGCGGCCAGTTCTTCTTCCTTCTTTTCAAAGGCTTCGCTCTTTTTGTCCAGAGCGACTTCCTTTTGCTCCAAACGGCGCTCAGTTTTGCTCAGCTCCGCACGGCGCTCTTTTACTTCTTTTTCGTACTCTGTGCGAGATTTATGGATTTCGTCCTTGGCTTCCAGAAGCATTTCCTTCTTGCGGCTCTCACCGCTTCGGATGGCTTCATTGATCAGACGGGTGGCTTCTGTCTCAGCAGAACCGATCTCCCGCTCAGCGACCTTTTTGCGGTACACGATGCCGAAACCAAAACCGGCGGCAAGTCCCACAACGGTACCAACGACGATCAGAATAATTGCGATAGTCAGATCCATACTTCTTAGCGCACCTCCTTCACTGAATTGGCATAAGCGAGGGGGTGGGCGCAATGGTCCCATGTGCAATTTGTAATTGTGCAGCGACCCTTTTCATCCACGAATGTCATTGCGAGGAGGACGTAGTCCGACGTGGCAATCTCCTGGTAACACCTACTGAATTGCCACATTGTACCGGGAGATTCCCACGGCCCGTTGGGCCTCGGAATGACAGTACTGCTTAGGGCCTGTAAACTCTAACAAACAACGCCATGAGGCGCAAAACGCTTTAACCCGGCTCATGCCGGTTATGAATGAAACGCCGGACTTGACCAGCGTACACTATACCGAGTACTATTGTACTTGTGAAAAGAACGATTGTCAAGCACTTTTCACCTGCGACCAAAGAACATTGACAAAAATTTTTCTGCATGGTAAAATAACCGGGCAACAATATGCGGATATGGTGGAATTGGGGAGCGAGGGGAGCGCCGCCGGTGGCGGATGAAGCGACCTGAGCGAGTGGCAGCGGTCGATAAAATCGAGGAAAAGCGTAAGCCCGAAGATTTTATCGGGCACCGCAACAGGACGATAATGCAAACAATTTGATAAATGCGGATATGGTGGAATTGGTAGACACGTTGGATTTAGGTTCCAATGAGCGATCGTACAGGTTCGAGTCCTGCTATCCGCACCATTAAACGGGTTATCCCTAATGGGATAACCCGTTTAATCTTTGTGGTAAGGGACTCGAACCGATATAAATGCAAC
>JAZOBY010000089.1:0-2022 GCA_045596215.1 Faecousia sp. | reverse complement strand
AATGCTTATCGACATAACGCAGCATGATTATCGGTCTGAACACTTCTCTCCTCCCTGTCATCCTGAGCGACCGAAGAAAATCGCAGATTTTCGGAGGGAGTCGAAGGATCTTCGCACCAATTTACATATCAATCTCCCGTCAGTGCGCAGATTCTTCGACTTCGCTTACGCTTCGCTCAGAATGACAAGCTTAGGAGCTTGTGCGTTTTGTATGCTTGCTGACTCAAGCCGATAAGCATATATAATTATACCAGTATTACGTCCGGATTTCCAGCATTTTTCAAAAATAATGAATTTGCAAATTGGTGCTTGTTTCCGGGATGATTCTCCGATATAATAAAAACAATGTAAAATGCGGAGGAATGGAAAAATATGTTAAACATCGTCTTTGTCATCCTGTCGGCACTGTCGGCTGTGGGAATCAGCCTGGTATCCGGTGCCTTTGGGTCACTGGCCTGGCTGTGGATCCTGCCGGTGGGCTTTGTTGGTACCTACCTGGCACTGCTCATAGGCTTTGGCGTGCTGCTCCTCATTATGACAGCATTGGTGGATATGAACAAGGTACAGGAAAAGGATAACCCCTTCTACCGGGCGGTGACCCATGGTCTGATCAGTGTGGCCATGCCTGTTTTGCGGGTCCGGCTGCATACGGAGGGTCTGGAAAAGACCCCGAAGGAGGACCGCTGCCTGGTGGTGTGCAACCACCTGTTTGAGCTGGACCCCGTTTTTCTGATGCTGGCTTTCCGGGAAAAGCGGCTGGCCTTTATCTCCAAGCGGGAAAATGACCGGAAGTTCATTGTGGGACAATTCCTCCATAAAATGCTGGGCCAGTCCATCAACCGGGAAAATGACCGGGAGGCTTTAAAGACCATCCTGAACTGCGTGCAGATCATCAAGGATGACAAAGCATCCATCGCCGTGTTCCCCGAGGGCTATATTCATCCGGAGCGAAAGCTCTACCCCTTCCGCAGCGTCGTATTCAAGATCGCCCAGCGGGCCAATGTGCCGGTGGTGGTCTGTACTCTGCGGAATACCCAGTACATTATGAAAAATGCCCTGCGTCTGAAGCCTACGGATGTCCATCTGCACCTGGTGGGTGTGATCCCTGCCGAGGAGCTGAAGGGCGTCACCGCTACGGAAATCGGCCACCGGGCATATAAAATGATGGCCGACGACCTGGGCCCGGATTTGGTAATGCCTATGGAAAATCCGGATACCCCTTGATTTATAAGGACTTTCCCGCTATAATATATTGTCAATGAAGAAAAACCCTTTTTAAGGAGAGTATAGAAATGAAGAACAGCGAAAAGACACTGGATATGATCGTAAACCTGTGCAAGAACAGAGGCTTCGTCTACGCCGGCTCCGAGATCTACGGCGGCCTTGCCAACTCCTGGGACTACGGCCCCCTGGGCGTGGAATTTAAGAATAACGTCAAGAAGGCATGGTTGAAGAAATTTGTCCAGGAATCTCCCTACAATGTGGGCCTGGATGCCGCCATTCTGATGAATCCCCAGACCTGGATCACCACCGGCCATGTGGGTTCCTTCTCTGACCCCCTGGTGGACTGCAAGGGCTGCGGCTCCCGTCAGCGGGCTGACCAGCTGATCGCCGCTTCCGAATCCGGCAAGCTGGTGAACGTGGACGCTATGGACGCCAAGGAAATGAACGCCTTTATTGAAGAACACGAGGATGTGGTCTGCCCTGTCTGCGGCAAGCATCACTTTACCTCCATCCGTAACTTCAACCTGATGTTCCAGACCAAGATCGGCGTTACCGAGGACTCCTTCTCCACGTGTTACCTGCGGCCCGAAACTGCCCAGGGCATCTTTGTCAATTTCTCCAACATCCAGCGTACCACCCGCAAGAAGCTACCCTTCGGTGTCTGCCAGGTGGGCAAGGCCTTCCGTAACGAGATCACCCCCGGTAACTTCACCTTCCGCACCCGGGAATTCGAGCAGATGGAGTGCGAATTCTTCTGCAAGCCCGGCACCGACTTAGAGTGGTTTGCCTACTGGAAGG
>JAZOBY010000088.1:0-20748 GCA_045596215.1 Faecousia sp. | reverse complement strand
GATTTGCAGTTTAATAATACCTGTAACTTTCTGTGCCATAATAAGCACCTCCTGAATAAAATGTGGTAATGATGCGCGTTGCGCATTTCTTTCGGGGCATTAGCCCCTCCCACGTTCCAACCGAAAATCGGTTCGATGCGTTTACTGGGATACGACCTCAATCTGGTCAAGCTCAAACTCGACCGGGGTCTCACGGCCAAACATGGAAACAATCACGCTGACCGCATTTTTCAACCTCAATGCTCTCGACAACGCCGGTGAAGGAACTCAGAGGACCGTCGAGGATGCGGACAGTATCGCCAACTTCGTAGTTAACGATGATTTCCTTCTTCTCAACGCCCATTGCGTAAACTTCATCGTCTGTCAGGGCAGTGGGTTCGTTGCTGGATGTACCTACAAAGCCTGTGACTCCGCGGACACCCCGGACAACATGCCATGTGTCATCGCTGTAAACCATCTTAACAAGAACATAACCGGGATATATCTTACGGTCATACGTCTTGCTGACGCCGGATTCCGTAATCTCGGTGACGGTTTCCATAGGAATGGAGATCGCCTGAATTACGTCCTGCAGCTGACGGCTCTCAACGGTCTTTTCGATGGTGGCTTTTACTGTGTTCTCATATCCGGAATAGGTATGGACCACATACCACTTTGCAGTCTCCGCCATGGTCGCTCCTTAGTGAGCGTGACCGTGGGTCAGGCTGGTGACACCTTCAATCAGAGCGTTAACGCTGATCTGAGCCACAAAGTCGAACAGCCAAACGAACACGCCGACCACGAGAACACATGCGATGACGATCAAGGTGTTCTTCAACACCTGCTTGGGGGTGGACCAGACGACCTTTTTCAGTTCGCTCTTCAGTTCGCGGAAGTATCTGCAAACTGCACCCCAGGCTCTTTTGAACCAGTTTTGCTTTTTGTTTTCAGCCATCTTTTGCCTCTCCTTACTTGGTCTCGTTGTGAGTGGTGTGTTTTTTGCAGAATCTGCAATACTTGCTCATTTCGAGACGGTCAGGGTCGTTTTTCTTGTTTTTCATGGTGTTGTAGTTTCTTTGCTTGCACTCGGAACATCTCAAAGTGACTTTTACGCGCATTACGGCACCTCCTTAAATAATTGCCTCCCTGTATCACTCCGGCTAGAATAGATTTAGAAAGCGGACAACTACCTTTCCGCCCCGGAGCTGAAAATGGGCACAAAAACAAAGCCCGTTTTTTCACAGGTAAATACATTCTACCACAGAGAACGCGTATAGTCAACAACTTTTTTGCCAAATTTTCGTATATTTTTACAGTAGTTTTCCCTTTTTGTAGGATGGGGCATAACCCATGTGCGTACAGGCATATTCTCTATCGGGAGGGATAAAGAATGAAACTGAAAACGTGGAGACCTTATATTATTAGTGCCCTGATCGCAATAGCTGTGGGAGGGCTGTCTGCATTGTTGTCTATGGATGGCATGGAAGCTTACAGTACTTCGGTCGTTAAACCGCCGCTGACTCCGCCGGGGTGGGTTTTCGGCGTTGTATGGACCATTTTGTACGCACTTATGGGAATCAGTGCGGCCAAAATCTGGCTCTGCAGCGAAAGCGTAGCAAAAGGCCAGGGGCTGAATCTTTATGTGGCACAGCTGATTGTCAACTTCTTTTGGAGTTTGATCTTCTTTAATGCGCAAGCATTTGGATTTGCATTTATTTGGCTGTTGCTATTGTGGGTGCTGGTATTGCTGATGATCTTGCAGTTTTACAAAGTTGACAAAAGGGCAGCATTGTTGCAGATCCCGTATTTGATCTGGCTGACATTTGCCGCATATCTGAATTTGGGCGTTTGGATATTAAATTGAAAAAGAAAGGCAATTTTGCCTTTCTTTTTTGCTTTTTATACGTTATAATGAAGAAAAAAGGAAACGAGGATCCTATATGAAACGAATTATGGGTATCGATTACGGCGATGCACGTACCGGTGTTGCCATCTCTGACTTGCTGTGCAGTATCGTCGGCTCCACTGCCGTAGTGCCTAGCAGAAACAGGGAGAAAGCCATTGCAGATATTGTACGCATAGCAAAAGAAAATGAGGTAGGGCAGATCGTGGTCGGACTGCCGCGGAATATGGATGGCTCTGAGGGCGTCCGGGCACAGCTATGCCGGGAATTTGCCGAAGAAGTGAAAGCTGCAACGGGGCTGCCGGTGGAAATGTGGGATGAACGCCGCACGACGGTTGAGGCCCATAATATTCTGTCACAGCACAATTACCACGGGCAAAAGCGGAAAAATACGGTGGATGCGGTGGCCGCAGCTTTGATATTGGAAGGCTATTTGGCCTTTCGTGGACGGTAAAACAATTCCCGGATGCCGGTTATGAGCAAAAGTCCGCCGAATATTTTTTGCAGAATACTGTGATCTATCTGTGTTCCCAGCCAGGAACACAATCCGGCTGCAATGCATCCGCCCACCACTGCTGGCAGGATCGTTTTCAACTCCAAGTCACCTTTACGCCAACGAAATAAACTCACGCTTCCTGCGGCTGCAAGAAAAAACATCAGGTTGATGGCCCGGGCAATGTTGTGATCCATGCCGGTAGTCAGGGTGAGCCACAGGATCAGCAGAGATCCGCCACCCACACCCAAGCCAGCCAGAAATCCTAAAACCAGCCCCACTGGGATAGAAAACAGGGGATTTAGCATAAATATCGGATACCTCCGTAGATGATCAAAAATCCTAATCCCCGGTGAAGCCACTTCACCGGGATCTTTTTTGCAAAAATTCCGGCAAGGATTCCACCGGGCACAGCACCAAGCAAATAGGACCATGCGTCCTGCCATGGCAGACTTGCAAGACCGGGGGAGATGCACAGGGATACGAAACACACCGGAAATATGATAGCAACGGAAGTGGAAAAAACTTTTTGGTTATCAATACGGCTAAACAATGTGAGTAGGGGTACGAGGAGCATGCCACCGCCTGCACCCAACAGTCCGTTTATTGCTCCTGCGATTGTGCCAGCAAGAATGTAACCGATTTTTTCTTTCATTCAGATTCCCCCTTGATTCATTCTTTGCCGACGATGCATGAAATATACAAAAAGATCCCGGGTCGTCCGACCCGGGATCAAATATTAGCCTTCTACGATATAATCCAGATCCATCTGGCTGAGGCTAACAACCTTGTAGGGAGTCTTCTCAACCAAAGCATCGTGCCACTTTTCAGTATCCTCAGAACGCAAATCCGATTCGATCATGGTGTCGCGGTAGGACATCTCATCGGTGGAGGAGTAGTACATGACGTGGTAGCCATATTCTGTCTCCACAATACCGGTATCACCAGCCTTACGGCCCTCTGCGAAGCACCAATTCTCAAAAGATTCGACCATCTGGCCCTGATAAATGTCTTCATACAGACCGCCGTTGGTTACCTTGCCGTTCTGGTCGTCGCTCTTGGCGTTGGCCAGTTCACCAAAGCTTTCCTCGGTTGCCTTGCCGTCCAGCCATTCCTGCAGGATCTTCTCAGCCTCAGCCTTGGCAGCAGCCTTCTCTTCATCGGAGTAGATGGTGTTCTTGTCCTTGTCGGTGGTGCCGCCCTCAAACTTCACCAGAATGTGACGCACATTGGCCATCTTTGCGGTATGATCACACAGCTCGTTGAACAGTACGATGGTGTAGGCATCTACGGTTCTTTCACAGCCGCAGTCGTCGCCATGCTCATGCTCGTCATCCTCATGATCAGCATAGGTGTAGCTCTCAAAGGCATCCAGATCACCGGCCTTGCGGTCATCAGCTTTCAGCCATTCCACAACTTTTTCGTTGAGGGAGATGTTCTTAAAGAACGCATGCTTCACTTCGGTAGCTGTGGGAGCCTTCTTGGTGGAGCCTTCCTCAATCTTGTTTACTTCAAGAGCCTGGATTGCGTTGTCGAAGGAATCCTTATCCTTGATTCCGGCAGCCTTCAAAACTTCAATGTCTGCCTTCAAAGCCTTGCGGGCTTCTTCACGCTGCTCATCAGTCCAGGTAGTCTTGCCGTCCTCGCCCTTAGTACCTTCGCCCAGATAAGCGGTGTAGTTCAGGGTGTAGTGGACATAGGAAACGGTAGAATAGTCATCAAACTTATCCTTTTCGTATGCACGGTAATCCTCTGCATCATATTCCAGCTTGTCAGAGTAGTCACTCAGGTAAGCAGATGCGATGGCACAAACCTTGTAGTATTCAAGGTAACTGTCTTCAGTAGCACCATTACCATAGGTGTTGCGCAGATAGGATTTCACGCTGCTGAAACCGTAGTACGTTGCGTAGAGTTCCAGGTTCTCTGCGTAAGAATCCAGATTCTTCTGATCATCGTCGCTCAGCTTGTAGTTGTTGGCCATAGCATCATCGTACAAAGCGTAAACGCCCTGTGCATCTTCGATAGCCGAATCAACGAAATGGTCAGCCCAGGACTTATCCTCGTTGTACTTCTGCTCATTCAGAGGTTTGGTGGTATCAAAGCCAAGCATCATGGACCAGTAGTTACCCAAAGTGTTATAATACTGAGTGTACACCTGCTGCTGATGATCAGAAATGGCATCAATGTAGAAGTAGGTCAAATCAGCTGCGGACAACTTGTGATCGCCAACAGTGACAGCGTGACTGCCACGGCGGATCAGACCGTCCACCAGGGGAGTGACCACAACACCCACCACGATTGCGACCACAAGGATCATAACGATGGCAAAGGTCCAGGTGTAGGCTTTCAGCTTTCTGGCTTCCTGCTGCTCTTTCTTCTGCTTCTCGGTCATAGCGGCAGCATTCTGCTCTTTACGGAGTTTCTTTTTGTTGGATGCGCTCATGTAATCAATTCCTCTCATTGTACTTATGGTACGTTGCGCTGCTTTGCGCATAGACTCCGGTATTATAACCGATTTTTTCGTCAGTTGCAAGTGTTTTCTTTATTCTTGTTTGAAATATTACAAAATCTTTATAAAAAGGCATGGAGAACCGAAGTTCTCCATGCCCAATCCCACTTTGGCCGTGTGCATCCGATTATGACCTGCACGAAAAGGCAGGTGGGTTGCTGCTCCCGATTTTAGCTGCTCCCAACGTCCACCGTACGTCATAGCGCAGGCGGGAGGTCTGCAATCCGACCGGGAAACTGGCATCCCTATCAATAAATGTGGGTCCAAAAGGACACATCACGCACCAAGCAGGAGATTTTTTATTCTTCAGAGTCCTGATACAGGCAGTCCATGATCAGGTTGTTGACAGCTTCCAGTTCGTCTTCATCCTCGATCACGCAGAGTATTGGATCGCCGCCTTCCTCTTCGGATCGGAAAACCAACACCTCAGGATTCAGTTCGTCTGCCACCGGGATCGCAGCCATATAATTTCTGCCGTTGTATTCCAGTGTCAAAAGTACTTCCAATTCATACTCTGTGCCATCTTCGTCTGTAATTGTAATGAAATCAGAGCCGTATTGATCAGACATGGTTATTCCTCCTGTGCTGTTTTCTATATTTTACAGCATATCCGAAAGAAAATCAACTGGTCACATTGCATGATTTATCATTCGCGTATTCTACCATATGCCATACCAGGTGAAATTGTGCCTTATCAGGAAAAATAATCCTGGATCATTTCATACAGCTCGTTTAGACTGTCCACATGGATACCTTCCTCTAATCTCTTTCGATCGGCATCCGGAAACATAGATGCCTGATAGGGGAAAATTTTGACAGGTTTCTTTTGTCCATCCTTCCAGAGGGCGACCTTACCCTCGTGGATACCGAGAATGAAGCCAAATAACAGCAGATTGGTTAGCAACATTTGTTTAAATTTCATATCCATCCTCCTTTTGAGGATAGTATGGCAGGAAATTTTGAGTTTATTAATAAATTGGGTCTTTCGTTTTTGGTTGGGGTATGCTATAATTATACGGCTAGTCCTATGCGATTATGCTGACAGTGGCATTTTCAAGCTTCTTTTGCTGTCATATGGAGGTAACAATATGGAAAATGAATTTAATGAGGAAGTGCGTCGGGTAACCAGACAATCCTGGTCACTGCCGGAGCCGTGGAGTAAGCTGCACGGTTTTTGGAAAGGCGTCTATTCCTTTATAAAGATTATGCTGGGAGCATTGGCGACAGTCCTGGTCATTACGGCTATTTGCCTGTTTGCATTTGTATGGCTTTTGGCGGATTATCTCAACAGCGATTCCGTTTTGGGAAATGCTGAGGTGGTCATGGGCGATTTTGACCAAAGCGGCAACAGTGTGATGTATTACACGGATGCCAACGGCGATATTCAGGTGCTGCAAAGACTTCATGCGGATACGGATGAGGACTGGGCAACCTACGATGAGATTCCCCAGGATCTGATCTATGCTGCTGTGGCGATTGAGGACCACCGCTTCTTTGAGCACCAGGGTGTGGACTGGATTCCCACCATTAAGGCCTGTGTCAGCATGTTCGTTGGCGGTCGGGAGTTTGGCGGTTCATCCATTACCCAGCAGCTGATCAAGAATTTATATCTGGAATACGACGAGTCTGCGGACGATGTGACGGTGCAGCGGAAAGTTCTGGAGATTTTCCGTGCTACGGAGTTTGAAAAACGGTATGACAAGAAATTTATTATTGAGTGGTATCTGAACAAGATTTATCTGGGCGAACGCTGTAAGGGCATTAAGCCTGCAGCGGCGGAGTATTTCGGAAAAGAACTGGAAGATCTGAATACTGCCGAGTGTGCCGCTTTGATCAGCATTACCAACAATCCGTCCTTGTTCAACCCTTACCGCACCGGTCTGGATAACTATAAGGGTGAACAGCTGACCGGCATGGAACGTAACAAACGACGCCGGGAAGACACCATATATATGATGAAGGAATACGGATGGCTGACGGAAGAGGAATACCAGCAGGCACTTGTTGACAGCGAGAATCTCACCCTGAAACGGGGGCTGGATGAGGCAGACCGTTACAGCGACTGTATCAATGAAGGCTGCGGCTATCACGGCAAAATGGGAACGTTTATCACAAAAGATAACGGCAAGACCTATTGCCCGCAATGCGGAAAAGCAACAACCGTGGGCAGTGACGCTTCCCGGGAGGTTTACTCCTGGTTTGTTGACGTGGTACTGGAAGATGTAGCACAGTATTACTGCGAACGGGGCGGCGTGGATTGGGCCACCGCAGACACCGACGCGAAAAACGACTTTAAGCGTTTGGTCTGTCAAAGTGGCTTGCATATCTACACCACGCTGGATATGACCGTTCAGAAACAGGTGGACAAGATTTACACCAATCTGGACGAGATCCCGGATACGGACAGTATTCAGCAGTTGCAATCCGGTATGGTTGTCATCGATAACGAAACCGGCGATATTGTTGCTATCGCCGGCGGCGTTGGGGAAAAAGATGTGCACGACGCTTACAGCAAGGCAACCGACTCCAAGCTCCAACCCGGTTCTTCCATTAAGCCCCTGAGCGTTTATGCTCCGGCGTTTGAGTTGGGAATCTATTCTCCCGCCAGCGTGGTGGAAGACCTACCCCTGTATTATGTGAATGGCAGTCCGTTCCCAAGAAACTCTGACCGTGAGTATTCGCTGAGCAGAACGATTTTGAGTGCTGTTGCGGATTCTGTCAATGCGGTTGCGATCAACGGCCTGGACGATATGGGTCTGGAATACAGCTTTAACTTCGCCAAAGATAGGTTCCAACTTTCCACATTGGTGAAAGAATACACCAATTCTTCCGGCAAAATCTTTTCCGATGTGGCCTGGGCACCCCTTGGCCTGGGTGCACCTACGGTTGGTGTGACCGTGCGGGATATGGCAACTGCTTATGCTACCTTTGCTAATAACGGCACTTACCGGGATGCCCGGACCTATACGCTGATCTATGATAACGACGGCAATCTGATCTATAATAATGAGCAGAAATCTACCAATATTCTCAGTGCGAAGACTGTGGATTATATCAACTACTGTCTGGATCAGGCGGTGGACTACGGTACCGGCCGTTATGCGGATTTCAAGGGTTATGAATACGACATCTGCGGTAAGACCGGTACGACAACCGGTGCCAAAGACCGTTGGTTCTGTGGATATACCAATCAGTACACCGCTTCCGTTTGGACCGGCTATGACCATCCCGAGGCAATTACCGGCGTGTCCGGTGGTAATGTGGCCTGCCAGTTGTGGCGTAAGGTCATGGAACCGTTGCATCGGGGCCTGGAATCTGAGGTTCTGTATAACATGGAGAACTTCGTTTCCGTTCAGGTATGTGCCGATTGCGGAAAATTGGCGACAGCTGCCTGCCATCAGGATGTGCGTACCCACCAGTACGGGCTGAGCCGCGTTGAGAAGGCGTTGGTATACCCCGAGGATGTACCAACGGAGTCCTGCGACTGCCACATTATGGTGGATTTCTGCACCGCCTGCAAAGCGGTTGCCAATACCGGCTGTACCCATGTGGTGCAGCGTTCTCTGGTGAAGATGACTCAAGCTAAAGTGGACGCAATCATCGATGCATCCGAGGTCGGCTTATGGAAATCCTGCAGAGATGAAAACTATATCTATTTGGTGGATAAGCAGGGGAATCCTGTGCCTTTCCACGGGTTCAACAATGATAAGAATATCGGTTTGGATATGCCTTATGTGACCTGTCACATCCATGGAGGTCTGCCAAAGGTATTCGAATAGACATTTAGATTAAGGAGATCGCCATGATTTGGTTATCCGATGAATGGAAAGAATATGAGGTTCTGGATACCTCTGACGGGGAACGGCTGGAACGGTGGGGCAAATACCTGCTGGTCCGCCCGGATCCTCAGGTGATCTGGAATACGCCGAAAAGCCACCCCGGCTGGAAAAAGTATGATGCAAGATACTTGCGTTCCAATACCGGCGGCGGTCATTGGTCCGAGCATAGGCTGCCGGAGCGTTGGCAGATCCATTACAAGGACTATCTGACCTTTAATGTCAAACCTATGAATTTCAAGCACACTGGTGTATTTCCGGAGCAGGCAGCAAACTGGGATTTTATCCGGGAAAAATGTGCCAATGCCGGTCGGCCGGTGCGTGTACTGAATCTGTTTGCCTATTCTGGCGGTGCTACCTTAGCGGCTGCGGCCGGTGGGGCAGAAGTCTACCATGTGGACGCGTCCAAGGGTATGGTAGCCTGGGCAAAGGAAAATGCCCAGGCTTCCGGCCTTGCGGATAAGCCCATCCATTGGATCGTGGATGATTGCGGCAAATTCATTCAGCGGGAAATCCGCCGCGGCCGCCGCTATGATGGCATCATCATGGACCCCCCCAGTTACGGGCGGGGCCCCAGCGGTGAAATCTGGAAGATGGAGACAAGCTTCTATCCGTTCCTTCTGGAGACAGCAAAGCTCTTGACGGATAATCCCTTATTTGTTATCATCAATTCCTATACCACCGGACTTGCACCTTCTGCTGTGGGTTATGCATCCGATGTGGTTTTCGGAGCAGAGCACGGGGGAAAGACTGCCGTTGGCGAATTGGGACTGCCTGTGAAATCCACGGGCATCATGCTGCCCTGTGGATCTACGGGACGCTGGACACCCTGATCAGGAGGAATGTCATTTGGACATTGCAATCAAAGTAGAGAATTTGGCATATACGTATCCGGGCGTGGATGACACGCCCGGTGTCACCGTCTTTGAAGACCTGTCACTGACCATTGAAGACGGCTCTTTCGTCGCGGTTTTAGGCGGTAACGGCTGCGGAAAATCCACGTTGGCCAAGCATTTTAACTCCATATTGCTGCCCAGCGGTGGCAAAGTGTACGTATTTGGCATGGACACCATGGATGAAGAAAAGCTCCTGACCATCCGCAAAACAACGGGCATGGTCTTCCAGAACCCGGACAACCAGATCGTTGCCAATGTGGTGGAGGAAGATGTGGCCTTTGGCCCGGAAAATCTGGGTATTTCCAGTGCGGAAATCCGCCGGCGGGTGGATCTTGCGTTGAAACAGGTGGGTATGTATGAGTACCGCGAACACGCACCGCACCTGCTCTCCGGCGGTCAGAAACAGCGTATTGCCATTGCCGGAATCATTGCCATGGAACCTAAGTGCATCGTTTTGGACGAACCGACGGCCATGCTGGACCCTAGAGGCCGCAAAGAGGTCATGGAGACCATCGAAATGCTGAACCGGGAAAAGGGAATTACCGTGATTCTCATTACCCATCACATGGATGAGGCGGCGAGAGCACAGCGTGTCATCGTGCTGGATAAGGGAAAAATAGCAGTAGACGGAACACCGGAAGCAGTGTTTTCCCAGGTGGAATTGCTGCATAGCATCGGCCTTGCCGCTCCGGAAACCGTGGAATTGTGTTGGAAATTGAACAAAATGGGTGCGGATCTGCCACTGGACAGACTAAGCCCGGAAAAATGCGCGCAGATACTTTTTGAGAATTGGAAGGTCTGACCCGCAGGAGGTAGAGAACATTGTCACCGATTTTACAGATACAGAATTTGACCCATATTTACAGTGCCGGTACTCCTTTTGAGCACACGGCACTGGAAAATGTGTCGTTTTCTGTGGAACGTGGTGAATTTATCGGCATCATTGGGCATACCGGTTCCGGTAAGTCCACCTTGATGCAGCATCTGAATGGATTGCTGAAACCCACATCCGGACAGGTGCTTTTGAATGGCGTTGACATCTGGTCGGATAAGAAAACGACCCGGCAGGCACGTTTCCGGGTGGGATTGGTATTCCAGTATCCGGAATATCAGTTGTTTGAGGAAACGGTATACAAAGATATCGCCTTTGGCCCGAAAAACATGGGTCTTTCCAAGGAAGAAATCGACCGCCGTGTGCGGGAAGCGGCCGGTTTTGTGGGTTTGACCGAGGAACAGTTGGAAGCATCGCCCTTCGACCTTTCCGGCGGTCAAAAGCGTCGCGTGGCCATCGCCGGTGTGATCGCTATGGAACCGGAAGTGCTGATTTTGGACGAGCCTACCGCAGGTCTCGACCCGGCAGGACGGGCGGAAATTCTTCGCAATATTGAAGCCTACCGTCAGGCCAAAAACGCCACCATCATGATGGTGAGCCATTCCATGAACGATGTGGCACTTTTGACGGATCGCCTGATCGTAATGAACGGAGCTCATGTTGCCATGGACGGTGCACCCAGCGAAGTATTTTCTCACGCATGGGATCTGCTGGATATGGGCCTGGATATCCCGGAAGTGACACAAGTATTTCTGCAATTGCAAAAAATGGGGCTGAATCTGCCCCCTGTATATACCATGGATCAGGCAATCGATGCCCTGAAAGGGGGGATCATCGGTGCTTAAAGACATTACTTTGGGTCAATATTTCCCGGGAAATTCCATCATACACCGCATGGATCCCCGAACCAAACTGGTTATGCTGGTGGTTTATATCGTGGCACTGTTTGTGGCCTCCGGCCCGGTGTCTTACTGCCTGATGCTGATCTTTTTGCTGACAAGCATCGGTATTTCCAAGATTCCCGGCAAGTCCTTTGTTCGTGGCATGAAACCGCTGGTGTTCATTTTAGTGTTCACAGGACTACTCAATCTGTTCTTTACACAAGGTGAAAAGGAACTGGTATCAGTCTGGAGCATTACCATATACTGGGAAGGTGTAATCCGCTCCATCTATATGGTTGCCCGGATCTTGATGCTGATTGCTGGCACATTTTTGCTGACCTATACCACGTCGCCCATTGCCTTGACGGACGGATTGGAATCTCTGCTCAATCCCTTGAAGAAGATCAAAGTACCGGTACACGAACTGTCCATGATGATGTGCATTGCCTTGCGTTTCATTCCCACATTGATCGAGGAAACGGATAAGATCATGTCTGCACAAAAAGCCCGTGGTGCGGACTTTGAAACCGGAAAACTGATGGAACGGGTCAAGGCCCTTGTACCCATCCTTGTGCCCCTGTTTATCAGTGCGTTTCGCCGTGCGGATGAATTGGCTACGGCCATGGAATGTCGCTGCTATCACGGCGGTGACGGCAGAACAAAAATGAAACTGCTTCGCTACAAACGCCGGGACTTCGGTGCATATGCTTTGGGTGCAGTGATCCTGTCAGCCGTTATTGTGCTGACCCAGTTTGGACTGTGAGGGTGCCATGCGGAATATTGCAGTATTTTTGAAATATCTCGGCACAGCATACCACGGCTGGCAGATGCAGAAGGATCTGCCTACCGTCCAGGAGACCATGGAAAAGGCTATTGGGATGCTGACAGGGGAGAAGGTACACGTTACCGGATGCGGCCGTACGGATGCCGGTGTGCATGCTAAATGCTACGTTGCAAATTTCCGTACGGAATCCACCATTCCGGTGGACCGCTTGCCCTATGCACTGAACACCCATTTGCCGCCGGATATCGTGGTGACAAAAGCCTTTGAAGTTCACGAGAATTTCAACGCCATCGGCTCCTGTGCCCGCAAGGAGTATACCTATCTGATCTACAATTCCCGGGTAAAAGACCCCTTTTATGTGGATCGTGCCTGGTTTTATCCCAAGCATTTGGATGAAAATATCTTGCAGGCGGCAGCAGATCAATTTGTGGGCACCCATGATTTTGCCGCAGTCAGAAGTGTGGGCACGGATGTGAAATCCACCGTCCGCACCGTGTATTATTACAAGGTGGAACGGGAGGGGGATCTGATCCGCCTCCGGGTCTGTGCCAACGGATTCCTCTACAATATGGCCCGAGCCATGGCCGGAACGGTGGTCTACGCCGCTGAGGGTAAGTTCAAACCGGAGGAAATCGGACAGATTCTGGATTCCGGGAATCGCACCGCAGCAGGCCCAACTGTGCCCCCCGGCGGCCTTTACATGACCCACCTGTGGTATGATGACGGTGTGGAAGAATTTGAGTGTTCATCTGAGTGAATTGTTCAAAAATTGTTTTATATTTCTCCGGCAGGATGTGCTATACTGCCTGGAAAGGAGTGAGTGACCATGCAACCGAAATTGTGCACCAAGTGCAAGAAGCATATGGCCGTTGTTTTCATCACGAAGATTGAAAACGGCAACACTTTGAATGAAGGCTATTGTTTGAAATGTGCCCGCAGTCTGGGAATTCCCCAGATCGAGCAGGCTGTAAAAAATATGGGTTTTTCTGACGAGGATCTGGATAGCCTCAGCGACGAGATGAGCAGCATGTTCGGTCAAATCGACCAGGCTGATGGGGAAGATGATGATATGGACAGCCGTACCGCCACATTTCCCATGCTGAACCAGTTGTTTGGTGCGGCCAATTTGCCCGGAAAGGGAGAAAATAGTCTTCCCGCCAAGCGTAAGGAACCCCAGGAAGAAAAAAGCGATGAGCCCGGAAAAAAGAAGACGAAAAAGCATAAATTCCTGGATAGCTACTGCATGAATCTTACCGGTCGTGCCCGTGAGGGAAAACTGGACACAGTCATTGGTCGTGACATGGAAACAGAGCGGGTGGTTCAGATTCTGAACCGCCGGCAGAAGAATAATCCCTGTTTGATCGGTGAGCCGGGCGTTGGTAAGACAGCCATCGCAGAAGGTCTTGCCCAGCGAATCGTTGCGGGAAATGTGCCCTTCAAGCTCAGAGATAAGGAAGTCTTTCTGCTGGACCTGACCGCACTTGTAGCCGGAACCCAGTTCCGCGGCCAGTTTGAGAGTCGCATGAAAGCGTTGATCGGCGAGATCAAAGAGTGCGGTAATATCATTCTTGTGATTGACGAAGTCCACAATCTTGTGGGTGCCGGTGACGCGGAGGGCTCCATGAATGCCGCCAACATCCTGAAACCGGCTCTGTCCCGTGGTGAAATTCAGGTGATCGGTGCTACCACATTCAATGAATATCGCAAGCATATTGAAAAGGATGCGGCACTGGAACGGCGTTTTCAGCCTGTGACGGTGGCAGAACCCACCATTGAGGAAGCCAGCCAGATCATGCAGGGAATCGCCCCAAAATACGCCGAATTCCACGGTGTTTCCATTTCTCCTGAGATCGCACGGCAATGCGTAGTGCTGTCTGAAAGATATATTACAGACCGTTTTCTGCCGGATAAGGCCATCGATCTGCTGGACGAAGCCTGTTCCGATGTAAACCTGCGTTGTAAGGAGATTTCCCGTCTTGCTGAACTTCGCAAAGAGCGGGATGATTATGAACTGGAGCTGCAAATGCTCACCGAAGATACGGAAAATGAGCATTTTGAGCGGCTTGCCCATGTTCGCAGCCGCTTGTGCCAGATCGCCGCGGAGATTGAAAAGCTGGAGCAAGTGCCGCCTCCTGCGGTGACCATTGAAAATTTGGCGAGAATTATCGAATTGTGGACAAAGATCCCGGCTTCCAAGATCAAAGCTCAGGAGTATCAGCAGATCAGCGGTCTTGCAGACCGTTTGAAAGAGCATATCGTGGGCCAGGATGAAGCAGTGGATGCGGTTGCCAAGGCCATTCGACGCCACCGTGTGGGCATTTCTCCCAAGAAACGTCCTGTTTCCTTTATTTTCGTCGGACCTACCGGTGTGGGTAAGACAGAACTGGTCAAATGCCTGGCAAATGATATGTTTGACTCGGTGGACAGTCTGATCCGCTTGGATATGTCTGAGTTTATGGAAAAGCATACCGTTTCCAAGCTGATCGGTTCGCCCCCTGGCTACATCGGCTATGATGAAGCAGGGCAGTTAACGGAGAAGATCCGCCGTAAACCCTATTCTGTGGTGCTGTTCGATGAGATCGAGAAAGCCCATCCGGATGTTTTGAACATTCTGTTACAGGTTCTGGATGACGGACGAATCACCGACGCCCAGGGCCGTGTGGTGAATTTTGAATACACCATCATTGTCATGACCTCCAACGCAGGCTCAGAGGGGCGTGTGGCCGGTCTGGGATTTGGCCGGACACAGAATGAGCAGGTCAAGGAAAAGACCATGGGTGCCTTGCGTGAATTCCTGCGGCCGGAATTTATCAACCGTGTGGATGAGATCATCGCCTTTAACCACCTGTCCGAGGATAATTTCCGGGGCATTGCGAAGATCATGCTGAAAGAGCTGTCTGATTGCCTCAGTGACCGCGGCTTGACTGTCACATTTACACCGGATGTGGTAGAATATCTTGTGAAGAATGCGTTCTCTACCGTTTACGGTGCACGGAATCTTCGCAGAACGATTCAACGGGATTTGGAAGACCCCATTTCTGAAAAGATTATTGCATCTTTTGAAAATCCCATCTCTTCCATTGCTGTCTCCGTATCGGATGATACCATCGTGGTGGATGCAAAGTAAGTTTTAGCCGGGAAGCAAAACTTCCCGGCTATTATTACATATCCATTTTCTGGGTCAGTTTGTTTGTTACCTGCTGTGCGGCATTTTCCACGCTGTCCGCAGCCTTATTGACAAGCTTTCTGGCTGTACTCTGCCGGGGCAACATCATCACCGCAACCGCACCGACAGCTGCACCGATGCCCATGGTCAACGCCCATCCTTTCATCTGCATACATTCTCCCTCCTTCCGATAATAGTATGCCCGGTTTTGTCGAAACAGAGGATGTAAAATTCAGTCTTGTAGACGAAAACGGAATGTGCTATAATGGAAAAAAATGAAATAGGAGGTCAATGCCATGTCAATTGATTTTCTGCATGATAAGATTCGCAAAACCAAAAATCCGCTGATCGTGGATATGAGCACCACGCAGGAGCTAATGCCGCCCCATCTTTTGGAGCGGGAAGGTGATTTTTCCAATGCGTATCCCTGTTTTTGCCGGGAGCTGTTGGAAGCACTGGTAGGTGTTGTGTCCGGCGTGCGGTTTTCCTTTGATGCGTTCGCATTGCTTGGTGAGCAGGGCCTTTCCAAGTTGAAATCCCTTCTTGCCAGAGCAGGGGAGTTGGGCTTCTATACGCTGTTGGACGGCCCTCAGATACTGTCGCCCTGGGCATCAGATCGTGCTGCGGCATTGCTGACAGGGGAGGACTATCCCTGTCAGGGCATGCTCATCAGTCCCTACATCGGCAGTGATGCCATCAAACCCTTCGTTCCCGCTTGTGCGAAAGGGGATAAGGATCTGTTTATCGTGGTTCGTTCTGCCAATAAATCCGCTTCCGAATTGCAGGATCTGCTGACGGGCAAACGCTTGGTCCAGGGTGCTGCCGCAGAACTGGTGAACCGTTTTGGCGAATCCATTTTCACGAAATGCAATTATTCCCGAATCTGTGCCGTTTCCAGTGCCGGTGCACCGGATAGCCTGCGTAATCTCCGGGCACAGTATAAGCATATGTTCCTGCTGGTTGACGGCCTGGATTACCCCAGCGGAAACATGAAAAACGCAAGTTTCGCATTCGACCGTTTTGGATACGGTGCAGCCATTTCTGCCGGTCCTACGGTTACCGCCGCATGGAAAGACGCGGAAGATGCCGCAAGTGACACGTACATCGAACATGCACTTCTAGCAGCGGAGCGGATCAAAAAGAATCTGCAAAGATACATAACCATCCTCTAATTATGTAGGCCAGGCGATTGCCTGACCGTTAGGGACGTCTGCCAACCTTGCCGCTGTCGCCGGCGGCATCCCCGTTGCCGTCGATCATGCCGTCGCTGGCAGAGGAAGTGGACTGTGTTGTAGGTGCGGTGCTGGGTCTGGTAGTGGCTACCGTGGATGCGGCAGTAGATTGTGTGGAAGCATCCGTGCTGGGTGCAGTTTCATCAGAACTGTTTCCGCGACAGGCAGTCATCAAGCCCAGGCAGAGCACAAAACACATCATAATGATTGCGAATTTTTTCATGGATTTACCTCCTGTTATTCAGATTACAGGCTTAGTATTGCCCTCGTAATTGAATTTAGACAGGAAAAAATAACCATTTTTCATGAAATTTTGAAATTACCATTGCTATTTTTCAAAATCGCGATATAATAAAGGAGATAAAGATTACATAAAGGAGAATCCTCAGTTATGAAGAAACTCACCGTTAAAAAAGGCACAGAATGTATGGCTTGTCTGGAATGTGTTCAGGCTTGCTCCAATGCTTTTTACAAGGAATTCCATCCGGATTATTCCTGCATCCAGATCGTAGCCAAAGGTTCCGGTGCAAAGCCCATGACCTGCATCCAGTGCGGCAAGTGCGAAAAGGCATGTGAGCATGGTGCCATCACCCAGAATCCCAAGACCGGCGTGTACATGATCAATAAGAAGCTTTGCGTTTCCTGCGGCAAGTGCGTGGAAGTTTGCCCCATGAAGGTCATGGTTTTGAAGGAAGGGAATCCCGCCAGCAAGTGCATCGCCTGCGGTATCTGCGTCAAGGCATGTCCCATGGAGATCCTGGAAATCGTAGAAAAGTAATTGAATGGAACGGACGGCCCTGCCGTCCGTTTTTTCTTTTTATTGACAGTTTTTTGCGAATATGTTAGAATAGGAACAGATGTTCGAATATGCGAAAAAAGGTTACAAATTTTCGGGTGAACCGATTGCAAAAACGGCGGTGCTATGGTATACTGTTATCAATCATACACCCGGAGGCGTTTATGACTGATTTAACCCTTTTTCAGGAAAATATCCGTACTTTTTTGCCGGAAATCGAATTGAGATTTCATGAGCCCTTGTCTAAACACACCTCTTTTCGCATCGGCGGAGGGGCAGAGGTGATGGCCTTCCCCAAAAATCCGGAGGAACTGGCCCGGATTCTCAGAGCCTGCAAGGCTTTCAATACTGTTCCCGTTGTTTTAGGTGCGGGCACCAACGTGCTTGCACCGGATAGTGGCATTGCCGGATTGGTGATCTGTCTGAAAGATTGCCTTGGCGGCATGGAGCAGTTGGACAGTACCCATATTCGTGTTGCGGCCGGTGTTACCATGACCCGTGCGGCGGTGTTTGCCGCGGGTTTGGGTCTCTCCGGGCTGGAATTTGCCCATGGAATTCCCGGTACGGTGGGCGGCGGTGTCTACATGAACGCGGGTGCCTACGGAGGCGAAATCAGCCAGGTATGCCTCAGCGTGGATGTAATGGATAGGAACGGCGATGTGACCACATTTACTGCTCAGCAGATGAAGTTTTCCTATCGCCACAGCGTTCTGGAGGACAATGGCGGCATCGTGATCAGTGCAGTTTTTGCTCTTTGCCCGAAAGATGAGGCAGAAATTCGTGCACAAATGAAGGAATTGATGAGCAGACGTTCCGCGTCCCAGCCCTTGGAGCTGCCGTCTGCCGGTTCTGCCTTCAAGCGTCCCGTTGGCGGTTTTGCCGCAGCACTCATCGATCAGGCGGGATTGAAAGGGTATCAGGTTGGCGGTGCGGCTATTTCCACAAAGCATGCCGGTTTTGCGGTCAATATGGGCAATGCAACGGCTGATGATGTGAAAACGCTTTTACAAAACGTTTCGGATATCGTATTTGAAAAATCCGGAATCCGTCTGGAGCCGGAAGTTCGTATTTGGTAAGAAAGGAGGGTAGCCATGGCTATCTCATTTTCCAGTGCCGCGAAGGCTGAGATCTGCCGGGCACTCCCTCAGAAAAAATGCTGTTCCTTGGCACAGTGCTTCGGAATCTTGCTGTTTTGCAACAGCTTTGGGGCAAACGGTATCCGTATCATTACGGAAAGCCGTGACTTTGCTCAGAATCTGCCGAAATTATTCAAAAAGGCATTTGGAATTTCTTTCGACGTACTGCCGGAGCTGGATGCACCGGGTAAATTGGTATTTTTGATCACCAATGAGGAAAAATTATCCGCGATCATGCACGCCTATGGCTTTGACACCCGGGATACACTTGCACTTCATGTCAATCTTCCTGTCGTGGAGGAGGATTGTTGCAAAAACGCTTTCCTGAAGGGTGCATTCCTTGCCGGCGGCAGTGTGACCGACCCTGTCAAAGGCTACCACATGGAGATCACCACCACCCACAAAAGTGTGGCAGGGGAGACAGAGGCATTGATCCGTGAGACCATGGGATTTCTTCCGAAAACCGCTCAGCGAGGCGGTGGACAAGTTCTTTACATAAAGCAAAGTGAACTTATTTCCGATTTTTTGACCTATTTGGGTGCACCTGTGGCCGCTATGGGCATTATGGAAGCACGGCTGGAAAAGGAACTGAACAACAAGGTAAACCGCCGTTGCAACTGCGATGACGCAAACACCTCAAAAGTGGTGGAAGCCGCCCAGGAACAACTGAGTGCTATCCGCGTTTTGCGGGATCGTGGTGTTGTTTCCAAGTTGCCCATGAAGCTGCAACAGGCCATCGAGGCCCGGGAGCAAAACCCCGAAGCATCTTTGACCGAATTGGCTGCTATGATGACCCCGGCCATTACCAAGCCGGCCATGAACCACAGACTGAAAAAAATCGTAGAACTGGCAAAGGAGGCAACCATATGAGTTTTGTACATTTACATGTCCATACAGAATACAGCCTCCTGGACGGTGCTTGCCGGATCGACCGCATGATGGATCGGGTGAAGGAACTTGGCCAGACTGCCATCGCCATCACAGACCATGGTGTAATGTACGGCTGTATTGACTTCTATAAAGCCGCCAAGGCCGCCGGAATCAAGCCCATCATCGGTTGCGAGGTCTATGTAACTCGCCGCCGGATGGAAGACCGGGTACACGGCATTGACAATGATCCGTACCATTTGGTCCTTTTGTGCGAAAATCGCAAGGGTTACGAAAACCTGTGCAAACTGGTTTCTGAAGCCTTCACCCACGGCTTCTACGGCAAGCCGAGAGTTGATTTGGAACTGTTGGCCCAGTATCACGAGGGCCTTATTGCCACTTCTGCATGTCTTGCCGGCGGCGTGGCACAATTCCTGCTGGAAGAGGACTATCAATCCGCCAAGGAATATGCCTTGAAAATGGCGGACATTTTCGGACCGGAGCATTTTTATCTGGAAATGCAGGACCATGGTATCGAGGAGCAGATTGCTGTGAACCAAGGTGTTCAGCGTCTTGCCCGGGAGACCGGTCTGCCCACAGTGATCACCAACGATGCCCATTACCTGCGTAAAGAAGATGCATCCATGCAGGATGTGCTCTTATGCATCCAGACGGGCAAAACCGTGGACGATACCAACCGCATGAAATTCCAGACTGAGGAGTTTTATCTGAAAAGTGAGGAAGAACTGCGTCAGTTGTTTCCCAACTGCGAGGAAGCCTTTGAAAATACCGTGAAAATTGCCGACATGTGCAATTTGGAATTTACATTCCACGAGTATCATCTGCCGTCCTTCCCTGTGCCGGATGGCATGACCAACGAGGAATATTTCCGCAAGCTTTGTTATGACGGTTTTGCGGAGCGATATGAGAATCCCCCTGCGGAGTATGTTGAGCGCCTGGAATATGAGATTGGCGTTATCAGCAAGATGGGATACGTCAACTATTATCTCATTGTCTGGGACTTCATCCGCTATGCCAAGGAGCAGGGGATCCCGGTTGGCCCGGGACGTGGCTCCGGTGCGGCTTCTATCGTCGCCTACTGTTTGCATATCACAGAAGTGGATCCCATGCAGTATGCACTGATTTTCGAGCGATTCCTGAACCCGGAGCGGGTCAGTATGCCCGACTTTGATACGGACTTCTGCCAGGAGCGTCGTCCGGAAGTTATTGAATATGTTACGCGTAAATACGGTGCTGACCACGTGGCACAGATCGCTACCTTTGGTACAATGGCTGCCCGGGGTGCGATTCGCGATGTGGGCCGTGCACTGAACTTTACCTATGCGGAGACGGACGTGGTTGCCAAGCTGGTTCCCACCACTTTGCATATTACGCTGAAAGAAGCCCTGGAAGTCAGCCCCAAGCTGAAAGAAATGTA
>JAZOBY010000087.1:0-26141 GCA_045596215.1 Faecousia sp. | reverse complement strand
GCAAGCAGCCTTGCGCTCCTCGGAAACGAAGTTTTCCATAACGAAGCGAACCTTGTTTGCCAGGGACTCACGGGTGACAGCCTGCGCGGTATACATACCCAAACCGTGCTCGGCGTTGTCCTCGAACAGGGAGTTGGACCAGGCGGGGCCGTGGCCGTTCTCATTGACACAGTAGGGAGAGGTAGCAGCGGGGCCGCCCCAGATGGAGGAACAGCCAGTGGCGTTGGAAATATACATCCGATCGCCGAACAGCTGGGTCACCAGACGGGCATAAGAGGTTTCGGCACAGCCGGCGCAGGAGCCGGAGAACTCCAGCAGAGGCTTCTTGAACTGGCTGCCCTTGACAGTGTTGTCCTGCATGTCTGCCTTGGGAGCGACCTTGGAGACCATGTAACCAAAGACTTCCTGCTGAGCCAGCTGAGTCTCCTGGGGAACCATGGTGATTGCGTTGGTGGGACATACGCCCACACAGACGCCGCAGCCCATGCAGTCCAGGGGAGAAACGGCCATGGTGTAGGAGTAGACACCCTTGCCCTTGCCGGCCTTGACGGGCACGATCTTTGCTGCAGCGGGAGCAGCAGCGGCCTCAGCCTCAGTCAGAGCATAGGGACGGATGGTAGCGTGGGGGCAGACGTATGCACAGTTGTTACACTGGATACACTTGGTTGCATCCCACTCGGGAACGGTAACGGCAACGCCACGCTTCTCGTAAGCAGCAGCACCCAGGGGGAACTGGCCGTCGGCCAGGCCGTCGAATGCGGAAACGGGCAGAGAGTAGCCGTCCATCTTGCCAACAGGATTCAGGATGGTCTTAACAACCTTAACGGTGTCAGCGGGGCCTTCCAGTTCCAGTTCAACGGCAGCAGCCTCAGCATTTGCCCAGGCAGCGGGAACGTCGATCTTCACGTATGCGGTAGCACCGGCATCAATAGCGTTCCAGTTCTTCTCAACAACGTCCATACCCTTCTTGGCGTAGGACTTCTCAGCAGCATCCTTCATGTACTTGACAGCATCCTCAGCACTCATAACCTTGGCCAGGGAGAAGAATGCGGACTGCAGAATGGTGTTGGTACGCTTGCCCATGCCGACCTTAATGGCCAGGTCGATAGCGTTGATGGTGTACAGCTGAATGTTGTTCTCAGCGATGTAACGCTTGGAAGCGGCATCTAGGTGATGCTCCAGCTCCTCCAGAGTCCACTGACAGTTGATCAGGAACACGCCGCCGGGCTTCACGTCCTGAACGATCTTAAAGCCCTTGGTGATGTAGGAGGGATTGTGGCAAGCCACGAAGTCAGCCTTGTTGATGTAGTAGGGGGACTTGATTGCATTGTCGCCGAAACGCAGGTGAGAAACGGTGACACCACCGGTCTTCTTGGAGTCGTACTGGAAGTAAGCCTGTACGTACTTGTCGGTGTGGTCGCCGATGATCTTGATGGAGTTCTTGTTTGCACCGACGGTGCCGTCGCCGCCCAGACCCCAGAACTTGCACTCGATGGTGCCGGCTGCTGCGGTATTGGGGGAGACCTTCTCTTCAAGGGACAGGTTGGTCACATCGTCCACGATGCCCAGAGTGAACTCGTTCTTGGGATCACTCTTAGCCAGCTCTTCGAACACGGCAAAGACGGAAGCGGGGTGGGTGTCCTTGGAACCCAGACCGTAACGGCCGCCAACGACAGTGATATCGTTCTTGCCGGCCTTGGCCAGAGCCATGACAACATCCTGGTACAGAGGCTCGCCCTGAGAACCGGGCTCCTTGGTACGGTCCAGAACAGCGATCTTCTTAACCGAAGCGGGGATAGCGGCCAGCAGGTGCTTGCTGCTCCAGGGACGGAACAGGCGTACCTTAACCAGACCGACCTTCTCGCCGTGAGCGTTCAGATAGTCGATAACCTCCTCAGCAACGTCGCAGAAGGAACCCATACATACGATGATGCGGTCAGCATCTGCAGCACCGTAGTAGTTGAACAGCTGGTAGTTGGTGCCCAGCTTTTCGTTGACCTTAGCCATGTACTTCTCCACGACTGCGGGCAGAGCGTTGTAGTACTTGTTGCAGGCCTCGCGGTGCTGGAAGAAGATATCGTCATTTTCGTGAGAACCACGCATTGCAGGACGCTCGGGGTTCAGAGAATGCTTACGGAATGCTTCAACAGCATCCATGTTGCACATTTCCTTCAGGTCCTCGTAATCCCAGATAGCGATCTTCTGGATCTCGTGGGAAGTCCGGAAACCGTCGAAGAAGTTGATGAAAGGAACACGGCCTTCGATAGAAGCCAGGTGTGCAACAGCACCCAGGTCCATAACTTCCTGCACGTTGGTCTCAGCCAGCATAGCAAAGCCGGTCTGACGGCAGGCGTAAACGTCGGAATGGTCACCGAAGATGTTCAGAGCCTGAGCAGCAACGGTACGAGCGGAAACATGGAACACGGAGGGCAACAGTTCGCCGGCGATCTTGTACATATTGGGGATCATCAGCAGCAGACCCTGGGATGCGGTGTAGGTGGTGGTCAGAGCACCGGCGGCCAGAGAGCCGTGAACGGTACCGGCAGCACCGGCTTCGGACTGCATCTCAACGACCTTAACAGTATCGCCAAAGATGTTCTTGCGGCCGGCAGCGGACCACTGGTCCACGTTGTCAGCCATGGGGCTGGAAGGGGTAATGGGATAGATGCCAGCTACTTCTGTAAAGGCGTAGCTAACGTGGGCAGCAGCAGTATTGCCGTCCATTGTTTTGAATTTTCTTGCCAAAATGAAGTACCTCCTAAAAGTATTCAAATTTTTACCGCATATATGATAGCACTTTTGTTTCGATTTGTAAAGTCAAATTAGCCGGACTTTTGCGGAAAAATTGACAAAAAATCCCGCACCCGGAAAATCGGGTGTGGGATCGCTGACATGTTACATTCTATCCGCCCTTGCCGCCTGTTTCATAGGCACATTTGTAGGCAATGCCATTTTCATCGAAATATATCATAAAATACACCGGTGGTTCTGTACCGAAGAACCCAACATAAGACTCTCTTACAGTATATGCACACGTGGTATTACGAAAAATTGCATTTTCCCCAGAATACACATAGTCAGGGTTAAACCCTCCATATTTTTCAATGATTTCCACGGAAGTCAGCCCAATAAAATCCTTGGGATTATAAGGCCGTATTCTTTTGTAGATCGCAAAAGTCAATGCACCCAGCAGAGCAATGACCACTATGCCGCATAGTAATACTTTCAGAGGTTTGCTCATTTTTAACACTCCCCATGTTCATTGATTTGTGTTAGTATTGGAGTACATTCAAAATCCAAAATAGTAAAAGCAAAACTGAGCCAATCAGTATGATTACCTTCCCAAAGCCTGGCTCCATTCCGTCGTCAGATTCAAACAACAAATGGGTTGCGCTGTAATATAGCCCCAACTGTCCTGCGAGTAATTCTATCGCAATAAAGGCATGGAATATCCAATCCATACTATGTCCGAAAATATCGTCTTTCGTTGGCTTTGCATAAGAACGAGCAACGCTCCATGCAAAGAAAACCCATGCGGCCATGGATAGGATGAGAAAGACGACGGTGTATATTCGTTTGCTTGTTTTCGTTCGCATTTTCATCTTTCCTTTCAATAATCACCAATATCTGGATAATCTTGACGGATTGCATTAATTTGGTATAGTTGATAACCTGCTATTCCAACTATACCATGTATTTGATTTTTTGTCAAAGATAGAAGCAGCAAATAACGGGTGATTTGCAACAGGAATTTTTCTTGTCTTTTCAAGCAAAATGCGTTACAATATGGAAAAACAGAGAAAGAGGGTTTTGGGATGATCTGCAGTATCCGCACATTGGGTATTACCGGAATTCGGGGTACCGGTGTCACGGCAGAGTGTTATATTTCCAATGGTCTGCCCGGATTTGATATTGTTGGTTTGCCGGATGCGGCGGTAAAAGAAGCAAGAGAGCGTGTCCGTGCCGCGGCGAAGAATTCCGGTATGACCTTTCCGGCCAGTCGGATTACCGTGAATCTGGCACCGGCCAATCTGAAGAAGGCGGGTACCCATTACGATCTGCCCATTCTTCTGAGTATCCTATGTGCAGCTGGAGCAATCCGACGTCCCCGTTTTACCAGTGCTTTTTTGGGTGAGGTGAGTTTGGACGGTCAGTTGCGGCCCATTTCCGGTGTGCTGCCTATGGCGTTGGCTGCCAAGAAAGAGGGAATTAAAGCCCTGTTTGTTCCGGCGGAGAATGCGGCGGAAGCAACCTTGGCCCGTGGCCCGGAAGTGTATGGCATCCACAATCTGCGTGAGCTTGCCGCCGGACTGAACGGTGAAACGGTCTTACAGCCGGAACCTCTGTGGGAACTCCAGCAATCCGCCGTGGGCGGCCTGGATTTCAAGGATGTTCTGGGACAGGAGAACGTAAAGCGGGCACTGGAAGTAGCCGCCGCAGGCTCCCATAATGTGCTGCTCATCGGCCCGCCCGGCTCGGGCAAAAGCATGCTGTCCAAGAGACTGCCGTCCATTTTGCCGGATATGACCTGGGATGAAGCGTTGGAAGTCAGTCAGATATACTCTGTGATGGGTATGCTGACGGCAAAAGAACCTTTGGTATCCCGCAGGCCATTCCGTTCGCCCCACCACACCATTTCCAATGCCGGCCTTGCCGGTGGCGGCACGAACCCCAAGCCCGGTGAAATATCCATGGCCCACAAGGGGGTGCTGTTCCTGGATGAATTACCGGAGTTCCGTAAGGACACTCTGGACATGATGCGTCAGCCCTTGGAAGATGGCCAGGTGACCATTTCCCGGGTGGCCGGTGCGGTGTCCTATCCTGCGGAATTTATGCTGGTATGTGCCATGAACCCCTGTAAATGTGGCTGGTATGGAGATGCATCCGGCCGATGTACCTGCTCCGAAATGTCTGTGCAGAATTATCGGGGGCGGATCTCCGGTCCGTTGTTGGATAGAATCGACATTGTGGTAGAAGTTCCTTCCGTACAATTCGAGGATCTGCGTAAAAGAGCCGAAGCGGAACCGTCCTGCGAGGTCAAAAAGAGAGTGGATGCCGCCCGTCAGCGTCAGCATGTGCGTTTCGGCAAGAACACCACTATGTGCAACGCCCGTATGGGCCCGGATGAAATGCGTAGCTTCTGCAAACTGGACGAGACAGGGGAGAAGCTGATGAAACAGGCATTTGATTCTATGGGTCTGACTGCCCGGAGCTACGACAGAATCCTGAAAGTTGCCCGTACCGTTGCTGACCTGGACGGAAGCGACGAAATCCGGCCGGAGCATATTGCGGAGGCCATCCAGTACCGGGCTGTGAATTTGGGAAATCGGTAAAACCCGTGTCATTGCGATGACAGTGATTATTATAGTGTGAGGTAAAATATGAACGAGATTTTCTTGTTGAAACTGGGCGAAATCGTGCTGAAAGGTGCGAACAAACGTCAGTTTGAAAACAAACTGCGGCAGAATGTCCGTCGCCGCATGAAGCCCTACGGCAATTTTGATGTTTACATTATGCAGTCCACCGTCTATGTCGTCCCCGAGGACGATCAGGCTGATGTGGACGGTGCATGGGATGCTTGTCATTCCATTTTCGGCGTGGTCAGCCTGTGCCGCTGCCGCCCCTGTGAAAAGGATTTGGATTCTATCTTTAATGCCATTGAGGAATACCTGGGCGAGGATCTGGACTGTGCCAAGAGCTTTAAGGTGGAGTCCAAGCGTTCGGACAAGCGTTTCCCTCTGACATCCATCGGCATTTCCCAGGAAATAGGCGGACGTTTGGCAGAAGCCCATCCCACAGTTGAGGTTGATGTCCATAACCCGGAATATACGGTTTACGTGGAAGTCCGTGATTTGGCGGCCTATGTCCACGGCCCGGCAGAGCCGGGGGCCGGCGGTCTGCCCACCGGTGTGGGCGGGCGGGCCATGTGTCTGCTTAGTGGCGGTATCGATTCTCCCGTGGCGGCCTATATGATCGCCAAGCGTGGTGTGGAGATCGAGTGCGTCCACTTCTTCTCCTACCCCTACACCTCTCAACTTGCCAAAGATAAGGTGCTGGAGCTGGCCCGTTTGGTGACCCGGTATTCCGGCCGGATGACAGTGAACATCGTTTCCTTTACAGAGATTCAGGAAGCCATCCGTGATAACTGCCCGGAGGAGTATTTTACCCTTATCATGCGTCGGTTCATGATGGAAATTGCCCAGAATCTGGCGAAACATGACGGTTGTGGTGCATTGATCACCGGCGAAAACCTGGGTCAGGTTGCCAGTCAGACTATGGAAGCCATGACTGTGACCGGTGCGGTAGTGGATATCCCCATCTTCATGCCCCTGGTTGGCATGGATAAGGAGGAGATCGTTACTATCGCCCGGAAGATCGGCACCATGGAAACATCCATTTTGCCCTACGAGGACTGTTGTACCGTCTTTACACCCAAGCATCCCAAGACCAAGCCCACCATTGGCCAGCTGCTCCACGCCGAGTCCAAACTGGATCGCCAGGCCATGATCGACAAGGCTGTGGAAACAGTGGAGCGAATTAAGGTAACGTACCATGACGAGCCCCGCATTTAATGTGATCGCCAAGCTCCAGGGCAAGACCCTGGCCACGGCGGAAAGCTGCACCGGCGGCGGCATTGGTCATGCACTTACGGCTGTGCCCGGTGCATCCAACGTGTACAAAGGCGGCATCATCAGTTACTGCAATGAGATCAAGGCAAAGCTGCTGGACGTTTCTGAGGAACTTTTGAAAAGGTACGGAGCAGTGTCCGCACCGGTTGCCCAGGCTATGGCCCAGGGTGCAAGAAAAGCACTGAATACGGATATTGCCGTATCGGTGACCGGACTTGCCGGCCCATCCGGGGATGAATACGGAAATCCCGTGGGAACAGTGTTCATTGGCTATGCGGATGAAGAAATTGCACTTTCCCGTCACTATTTGTTTTCCGGTGATCGGGATACCATCCGAATGCAGGCCGTAGATGCGGCCCTGGAATTGATATTGGAAAATGCACAAAAAAACACCCGCTGAAAAGCGGGTGTTTCCATTATGTGGGGTCCCAGTTGACGATCACACTCATGTCGGTGAGTTTGGAAACGTCCTTAACATAGTTGCCAAATACGCTGACACGTACCAACATCCGGCAGTCTGCCAGAGAGTTGATATTGCTGATCTTGTTGTGGTCCAGTGTGACATAATTGAGCTGCATCAGACCACCCAGAGGATACACGGAGTTGATCTTATTATAAGAAGCATCGATTTCCACCAAGGCACAGTCATTGCTCCAAGCGGGCAAGGTGGTGATCTTGTTGTGGGAAATGTCAACGATGGTCAATCTGGCCAATGCGGCAAGAGAACTGACATCGGTGATTTGGTTATAGGAAAGAGACAAACCGGTCAGGGAAGTATACTGACCCAGGGCGGATACGTCCGTCAGATCATTATTGGACAATTCCAGAGAAGTCAGGACGGTTGTATCGTTGAAGACCGGTATTGTTGCGATTTGGTTATTGGAAGCAACCAGAGTGGTAAGCTTCGGGCAGGTTGCAAGAGGAACCAAAGTGGTCAGTGAATTGTAGGAAACATCCAAAGCGGTGAGGTTTTCCAGAGCACTGAGAGGACTGAGGTTTGTCAATGCATTGCTGCTCAAATTCACAACGGAGAGATTTTCCAGGAAGGACAGGGGAGACAGATCCTTGATGGCATTGTTTCTCAGATCCAGGTTGACCAAACGAGAGGCATTGGACAGGCCGGAGATGTTGGTCAGACTGCAGTCGGTGAGGATCAGAAATTCCAGATTGGGAAGTGCACCGATGATACTCAGGTCGGTTGCCGACAGGGGACAGCCGCGAATGCACAGATTTTTCAGCTGCGTAAGGGAGGAAAGCATCTGCAAATCGTCCAGATTCGGCTGCTCCATCACCAAAGTATCCAAAAATGAAAGGCGGCTCAGATCACTGTAATCTTCCACGCCCTGGGGGACAGTCAGGGAAGTGATGGTCCACAGATCATCGGAGAACAGTTTTTCATCAGCGGTCATATTCAGAACCTGCCGGAAAAGGCTGTCCAAAACCGGGTCGGAGATGGTAACCTCTTCAATTACACCACCCACGATATAACTGAAATGAGACGGGGTGCTTACCAATCCGTTTTCGTCCACCGCAATGGCACAGATCTTGTTTTCACCGCCGGATAGGGTGAAGGATTCCTGATAAGGATTCTTGATGGAAGGAAATTCATCGTTTGTGGAGATGTACAGCTCCTGACCTGCGTTGGCTTCAATGACCACGTTCATGTATTGGTTATAGTAACCGGAAGGCAATGTGGTGACCGGTGCGGCGGGACGCTGTGCGTCCAACTGAGCCTTGATGTCCGGATTTGTGATATTATCCAGCATATCCACAGCGTCAGAAAGCTTGTCCTGCTCTACGTATGTTTTGGAAAGGGCGATGTAAAGATCAGCAGAGCCACCCTCGGAAATTGCACTGGTAAGCACCACTTCCGCCTGGGTGTAATTGCCGATTTTTTTGAACCGTTCAGCCAGTTCGATGATCACATCGTCATCGTTGCCGGATTGCAGATAGGCCTGATTGTACAGCCATGTGGCAATTTCGTGGTTGCCTTGCTGCTCAAAATACCGGGCACTGCCCAGCAGCATGTCCTGCATGATGCCCTGATCATATACGAACAGGTACCAAATAATGCTGCATATAACAACCAAACTTAAAAAGATTGGTAGAAGTCTTTTCAGGGTTCTTTTCATATTTTGCTCCGTTTCGAGGTATTCTGTCATAAATTATAAACCTTCCCGTTGAGCCTGTCAAGAACTGCCGCATATTTGGAAAAATTTTCGTCCCTTTGCGTCAAAAATCGCCCTGTCATTTTGTTAAAATAGCGACAGGGGGGATACATATGAAGGAAAACATCTTGCAGGTTGTTGCGGCGATTTTGCTTGGCTTGATGATACCAGGGGCCATCATCAGACTGACGGCCACCAATCCGGATCCGGCTTCCCCGGAGGACCCCAAACAGCCGTCTTTTACGCAGGAAAACGCACAGGCTGGGATTTGGGTGCTGACGGAGGACGGAGATACTCAGTGGATGATCCTGGAAGAGTATCTGATCGGCGTGATTCTGGCGGAAATGCCTACTTCTTATGAACACGATGCCCTGTGTGCTCAGGCGGCGGTGGCACGGACCTATGCCTTAAAACGGCAGCAGGGAAGCCGTCATCCCATGGGAGCGGTTTGCACAGACCCAAGTTGCTGCCAGGCATATATCGATGTGGCCCGTTATCTGGACGGACACGGTTATGAGGAAGATGTAAATAAAGCCCGTACAGCCACGGAGGATACAAAAGGTATGGTGGTCACCTATCAAGGGGATCTCATTGAAGCCACCTATTACCATTGCTCCGGCGGACGCACCGAAGAAGCGATGGCTGTCTGGGGTGTGGACTACCCCTATTTGCAGGTGGTGGAGAGTCCCGGAGAGGAAGATATGGATGGTTACGCGGAGTTCGTTTCCTATTCCAGAGGGGAGTTGGAGAGTATGCTCGGCAGAGAATTGCCGGGCGATCCGAAGAATTGGCTTGGCTGGACGACCTATACGGTCGGTGGCGGCGTGGAGCATATGCTGTTTGCCGGGATTCAGTACACCGGGGTGGAACTTCGCAAACTGCTGGAACTGAATTCTACTGTTTTTACCATGACCCCCCAAGAGGACGGATTGCGGATAGACACCCTGGGAAAGGGTCATCGGGTTGGCATGAGCCAGACTGGGGCACAAGCCATGGCCCTTGCCGGTAACACCTGGCAACAAATCATCGCCCATTATTATCCGGGGACAAGAATTGACAAAATGGAAGATGTGGGGTAAAATACTTCCAAAATCCCCAAGGAGTGATTTGCGTGCCCATTCGTATCCCCAATGATCTTCCCGCCACCGGGACTTTGCAACAGGAAAATATCTTTGTGATGTCCCAGGATCGGGCAATCACGCAGGATATTCGTCCGTTGGAGATCGTTTTGCTCAATCTAATGCCCACCAAGATCGCCACAGAGACACAGCTCAGCCGGCTTTTGGGCAATACCCCTTTGCAGGTCAATCTGGAGCTGATGCACACCAGTACCCACCGTTCCAAGAACGTCTCGCAGGAGCATCTGCTTTCGTTCTACAAGAGCTTTGACGAATTGAAAGACCGGAAGTTTGACGGCATGGTGATCACCGGTGCACCGGTGGAGCTGATGGACTTTGAAGATGTAGACTACTGGCCCGAACTTTGCCAGATTATGGAGTGGAGCAAGACCCATGTGCATTCCACGTTCCATATTTGCTGGGGTGCACAGGCTGGACTTTATTACCATTACGGAATCAATAAGCAGAAATTGCCGGAAAAGCTTTTCGGTGTATTCCCCCATGTGGCAGAGTACAAGCGTTCCATTTTGCTCCGGGGCTTTGACGATCAGTTTTGGGCACCCCATTCCCGGCACACTACCATTTCCCGTGCAGATATTGAGGCCGTTCCGGAGCTGAAAATATTGGCTTCTTCGGATGAAGCAGGCATCTATGCAGTGATGAACAAGGGCGGTCGCCAGATTTTCGTTACGGGCCATTCCGAGTACGACCCTGAGACCCTGAAAACGGAGTACCTGCGGGACAAATCCCAGGGCTTGCCCATCAGCGTCCCGGAAAACTACTTCCCGGATGATGATGATACACGTGATCCCATCGTTCGTTGGCGAGGCCATGCCAATCTGCTGTTTTCCAACTGGCTTAATTACTTTGTCTATCAGACAACGCCCTACGATATTATGACCATCGGCAACGAAGAAGAATAAGAAAAACGGTGCAGAATCTGCACCGTTTTTTACGTATTTTCTTTTTTATCTGTCGGTTCCAATTCCTGGATCATCTTTCCATGGGTAAAATAGGTGATGGCATAATGAAGGAAGGAAATCAAAAGCAGGATGGCATCCACAAGCATAATCACATTGACAGCCACAGGATCGATCTTCGGGAACATCACCAAAATGATGAGACTGACAAATAGTACTGCGGTGGAAATTTTGCCGGTAATCAGTGCACCGGACAGCATTTTTCCCTTACGCAGAGTCAGCAGACCGGCGACCAGCTGGAATACTTCCTTGATGAAGAACAGCACCACCAGGGGGAACAGAATGGGATACTCAATTGTCAGACATACAATCAGGGAAAACTGGGTAATCTTGTCTGCAAAGGGATCCAGAATCTTGCCGATGGTAGAGATCATATTAAAGTGCCGGGCGATCTGCCCATCGATCATATCCGTCAGACAGGAAACAGCCAAAATTCCGCCTGCAATGTAGTAATCTATATCGGCATCTGCGTTCAGATAAATCACGATGTAGACCGGGATCAGGAGCAGTCGGAACAGACTGAGCATATTTGGAATTGTAAAGAGATCTTTCTTCCAGTCCTTAATAAACATTCCATTTCCTCCGATGACTGCCATGCAGTCCGTACATTACACTATATTATAGTCAATCTAGTTGGGATAATCAAGTGTAAAAAAAGGAAATTCATAGAAAGTTTATGAATTTTCTTCCGGTTTTGGAATGGTTGCCATAGGGTAGTGGAGTGCAAGATTTTTCCACGTCAGTCGGTCCAATTCTCCGGTGACCGGTAACAGTGCCAAACCTTGAAATTGTGACAGGGCGTTGGCAGTGGGAATGTCCAGAATGCCGGTGACAGCCGGGGCGGTGATGCTTTTGTAAGTTTCCGACAGAACAATCAGGATAGCCTGAACCAAATATATGTTTGGGTTGGATTCGCCCTGGCGGATCACTTGCAACGGATCCAGGATGATCTCCAGGGGTTGCACCGGCCCGACGGCCACCAACGCCGGTTCATATACCGCAACGATCTGATCCCAGGTGTTTTGATCCGCAATGCCGGTGATGGGCAGTCCGTGCCGACGCTGAAAAGTGGAAACAGCCGTGGCTGTCTGCTGGCCGTAGATGCCGTCCGGGATCACACTTGGTTGCAGTTCATCGCTTTCGGCAATTACCCGGAGCATGGTTTGCAGACTACGCACCGGCTGTCCTACAAAGGATTCGTTTGGTCTCATCGAATCACCTCCTGAGAAAAGGGATCTTGTCTACCCAATCGAAGGTCTTCCCCCGGAAATTGTGTAAGCGTTGTGGTTTGGGAATAACGGGTACGGTTCATGGTTGCCATGGCCTGAACGGCACCTTGCCGCGTGCCGTTTGTAGGCCGAATGACGGGGAACACTTCGCCGTCGCGCAGACTGGTGTTTTCAATTCCTGCAAACTGGTCGTAGATTTCGTCCCAGGTGCGGTCATCCACCTGACCGGTTTGCGGCAAGCCGAACCAACGCTGGGCGGCGACTACCGCATCCCGGGTGGCCGGGCCAAATATTCCGTCGACGGTGACAGAAGGAATATTTTGAATGTACGCGGACAAAACAGACAGCATATATTGCAGGTGGCGGACCTTGTCGCCGGTGTCACCCTCCTGAATGGGGTCGGGATATTCCCAGTTGATGGAATAAAACTGCTGACCTTGACTACGCAGTTCCGACAGCGACGTAACTGCGGTGTAGAGCCGTACCAATGCATACCATGTGGCCTTTCCCACGATGCCGTCCGGGGTCAGATTGAAGATCTCCTGGAATCGCCGGACAGAAGCCTCTGTTCGACTGCCGAAAATGCCGTCAACAGTTGCCAGCTTTGGAATGGCGGGATAATTTTGTGCAATACGGTTCAATTCCACCTGCACTACAACCACCGCCGGACCGGAGCTGCCCCGACGCAAGGGCGTTCCCGGATAGGAAGACGTAATACCCCGGATGGGGGCGTTGTTTACGATCTCCACATTTCCGTAATAATTTCGCAGGATTTGCACATAATTCAACCCCTGCTCCGCCAGATTTTGACTACCCCATTGGCTCAGACCTTCACAGGTTACCGTGGTGCCGTTGCAGAATTTGGCTGCTAAGGGTTCTACAAAACCCGGACGGCGGAGGTAGTCATTGAAAAAGGTGTCCACCTGCCGGGCAATGGTATCAAAAAAGCTGCGGCCGTTGACAAAGGCCTGGTCAAACGCAGTGTTGTTGGTGATATCAAAATCATAGCCCCGGCTTCGGTAAAATTCCGTATAGACCCGGTTCAGGGCAAAAGAGACGATCGCCAAAATATTGGCCTGTATGGCACTGTCGTCCCAAGTTGGATATATCTCGCTGGAGGCCACGTTTTTTACGTAGTCAATAAAGGGTACCGTCACATTTGCCGCATAGGAAGACGGTGCACCCAAGTGTACGGTGATCCGTTGCGGGATCGCCGGAAGAACAATTGGTGGCATATACTCCCTCCTTTACAAGTTTTGCCGGGAGGTTTGGAAGGTCTCTGATTTATTCCTGCTTTCCGGCAATTCGGACAGAGGAATCAGCTCCAGAACCTGGTCTGTGGTCACATCCGGGAAGACCTGAATATCATCCACAAAAATTTGCTCGTAGTCCCGAAGCCGTGCAGAGAGATTTACAGTTGCAAAAGGCCGTTCCGATGGATTGGGCGTCAGACTTTCCGCCCGGTCCGGAACCGGAATGGGAATGGGTTCAATGCGTCCGTTGCGGTCTGTCAGCCGTATTGCGATGGCAGTACCGTCGGCGGCAGAGACAGTTACAGACACATCCTGCAACGGAATCTGTGCGTAACTGGTAAAAGCATGTACCTGTATGTAACCGGTTGATGGCAGAGTGATCACTCCTTTCGTTGATTCAGGTTATTATATGCGGTGGCTGCAAAATCGGTGCGAAATAAAATGGAAGGCCTCTTTACAGGAAGCCTTCCATTTGCTTGATGTTGTTGTTCTCACAGTCTAGAAGCTTCTGAGCCATGGCGGTTACCTGACCGTCGTTTTGGTGATACCGGTGCAGATTCTTCAAACTCTTGATAACACCACGGGTATTGCCCTGTACCATCATTTCGGCGATCTTGGAGTCGTTTTTGTTGTACATCAGCTTGCTTCGGGCGGCCATATCCGCCATGGTGCGGGCCATGGGATTCAGTTCCTTCAGCTCCCAGCCCCGCTCTTTTGCCAATGCGTAGGTTTCTTTTTCGATGTCGTTATATTCCTGCAGCTGGGATTTCAACGCACTTTTCAGCTGTGTGCCGTTTGCGGCCTTTTCCACACTGCGTATCCCTACCTGACCCATCTGGGTGGTTTTCAGGAGGGAACTGAGAATGTCTTTGCTGTCTTTCATATACATCACCCAAGCATAGTTTCTTTCTTGAGATGCAAAATATCCGTGCCATTATTTTGAAAAATAGCATAGAATGATGCGATGAAAGGGGGCAGAAGTATGTGTGCGATCGCAGGCGTTTTCCACTTGGATACCCCGGATGACATACTTGAAAAAATGCTTGACACCATGCACCGTCGTGGTCCGGATGCCACAGGAATTTGCCGGGTGGAGGATGGCTATCTCCTACACGCAAGATTGGCGGTGATTGACCCGGAGGGTGGCCGTCAGCCCATGACCTTGTCCTATGGTGGTGAGGAGTATACCATTGTATACAACGGCGAAATATACAACGCTCCCGAGCTCCGGAAAGAACTGATCCGTCTGGGACATAGCTTCCGGGGGCATTCTGACACGGAAGTTCTGCTTCATAGCTATGCCCAGTGGGCGGAGGCGTGCCTTGACAAGCTAAATGGGATATTTGCCTTTGCAGTTTGGCAAAAAGGCAACCGAAAATTATTCCTTGCCCGGGACCGAATGGGCGTAAAGCCCTTGTTCTTTTCCTATATTAACGGCAGTTTAATTTTCGCATCGGAGATAAAGACAATTCTGACCCATCCATCCATGAAAGCCCGGCTGGATGCGGAGGGAGCTGCACAGATTCTGTTGCTTGGCCCGGGCAGAGTTCCGGGATCTGGGGTGTTTCAAAATATCCGGGAATTGGAGCCGGGGGAGTGTGCTCTGTACGAAAACGGCAAACTGAAAATCAAGCGGTATTGGAAACTGACGGACCGTGAACACCGGGAGAATTTTGCAGATACTGCGGCACACGTGCGTGAACTTGTGCTGGATGCCATCTTGCGGCAGACCGTTTCCGACGTACCCATCGGTACTTTTTTATCCGGGGGTCTGGATTCCAGTCTGATCACCGCAGTCTGTGCAAAGCAGTTGACGAGTAGGCAATTGCCCACCTTTTCTGTGGATTATGTGGACAGTGAAAAGCATTTTGTACCCAATAAATTTCAGCCGAACTCGGATGGAGAATATATCCGTCTGATGCAAAAAGTGTTTCGAACCGACCATCATTGGTGTGTTCTGTCGCCGGATGATCTGGTGGCGGAATTGGAAAACGCCACCTATGCCCGTGATCTGCCCGGCATGGCGGATGTGGACTTTTCTCTGCTTGCCTTCTGCCGGCAGATCAAAACATATGTTACGGTGGCCCTGTCCGGGGAATGTGCAGACGAGATTTTTGGTGGTTACCCTTGGTTCCGTGATCCGGAGATACGGAATTTCGACGGATTTCCGTGGGCACAAAATACCCATTACCGCCAATCGCTGATGCATCCGGTCCTTGCACAGAAAATTGATGCTGCGTCATATATTCGTGAGCATTATGAAAAAACCTGCTGGGAAAGTGACATATTGCCGGGAGCATCTCCGGTTGAGACACGCATGAAGCAAATGACCAATCTGAATATCCGATGGTTCATGCAGACCCTTTTGGATCGAAAAGACAGGATGAGTATGTACTCAGGACTGGAAGTGCGCGTGCCCTTTTGCGATCACCGCATTGCAGAGTATCTCTATGGTGTGCCATGGGAGTTTAAAGACCATCGGAACAAGGAAAAAGGACTTTTGCGAACGGCTATGGATGGGATCTTGCCGGAGGAAGTACTGTGGCGAAAGAAAAGCCCCTATCCCAAGACCATGGACCCCCAATATTTGCAAATCGTAACAGATAAAATGGAGGATCTTCTGCAAGAAAAAAATGCTCCGTTGTTTGAATTGGTATCTGCGGATACGGTTAGACAAATGATGCAAGACGAACCTGCGTGGCCATGGTACGGACAACTGATGCGTCGTCCTCAGACCATAGCCTATTTGCTTCAAATTAACCAATGGCTGTTGCAGTACGGAGTGGAATTGGATTTTTGAAAGGAAGGGTGTGTTGCTTTGGCAACGCACCCTTAAAAGATATTTTGCAATGAGAATTGAATTTTTTGCAAGCATTTCCTGAAAATTAAGGCTTTCTATTTTTTGAAAAAGGTGTATAATAATAGTGTGGAGAAAATCCCACATTACATGCGGAGGAATAGAATGACCTACGAACAAATTAAACAAAACGAAGCTGTAAGAACATACATCAAACAAGCAGATGCTTCCTTGGGTGCCCTTGGCTACACAGAGCACAGCTTTGCCCATGTTGGGTCTGTGGCGGAAATGACCGGATACATTCTGGAAACCATGGGCAAGGATGCCAGAACTGTGGAGCTGGGCAAGATCGCCGGGTATCTCCACGACATCGGCAATTTGGTCAACCGTGTGGATCACAGCCAAAGTGGTGCGATCATGGCTTTTCGTCTTTTGGATCGCTGGGGTTTTCCGCCTGAGGAGATATCCCTGATCGTGACGGCTATCGGTAACCATGATGAGGGTACTGGTGTGCCTGTGAACGACCTTGCGGCGGCTTTGATCCTTGCGGACAAGTCCGATGTTCGCCGCAGTCGTGTCCGCACCAAGGAAATTGCCAATTTCGACATTCACGACCGGGTGAATTATTCCGTAACCAAGGCGGAATTGAAGATCAACGAAGCCAAGACCATTGTGAAGCTGAAATTGACGGTTGATACCCATTTCAGCCCGGTTTTGGATTACTTTGCTATCTTTACCAACCGGATGCTGCTGTGCCGCAGTGCGGCTGAAACCCTTGGCTTGCAATTCAAACTGATCATTAACGAACAGCAATTGGGATGACCGAATGGAGGGTTCTATGGCCCTGAAAATCATCAAAATGAATCCATGCCTGAAACCCTTTGAAGGGGATCTGAAAATGCGTATGGATAACTATAAAGCGACAAAATCTGCCCTGTTGGCCGATGGAAAGTCCCTCAGTGAGTTTGCCAACGCCCATCACTATTTCGGTTTCCATGCCACAGCAGACGGCTGGTATTACCGGGAATGGGCACCGGGGGCGGAGAGAATGTATCTGACCGGAGATTTCTGCGGTTGGGATCGTTATGCCCATCCCATGAATAACATTGGTGGCGGCGTGTACGAGCTTTTTCTGCCCGGCAAGGATGCCTTACAGGAGGGCCAGATTGTTCGCACCATTGTAGTTCACGAGGGTAGGGAATTGGAGCGTATTCCTGTGTATGCCACCCGTGTGGTGCAGGACCATCAGTCTCATTCCTGGGATGCCGCTATTCACAAAATGGAGGACTTCCCCTGGACGGATGCGGGATTTCGCCCTGAGAAAAAACCTCTGATCTACGAATGTCATATCGGCATGGCTCAGGAAGAGGGAAAGGTTGGCACTTACAACGAATTCCGTGAAAATGTCCTGCCCCGCATTAAGAGCCTGGGCTATAATACCATTCAGATCATGGCAATCATGGAGCATCCGTACTATGCTTCTTTTGGCTATCAGGTAACGAATTTCTTTGCCGCGTCCTCCCGTTTCGGTATGCCGGAGGAGCTGAAAGCACTGATCAATGCCGCCCATGAAATGGGCATTGCCGTGCTGCTGGATATCGTCCATTCTCACGCTTCCAGCAACACCCGGGAGGGCATCAACGAATTTGACGGTACGGCATATCAGTATTTCCACAACGGCCCGAGAGGGGATCACACCGCTTGGGGAACCAAATGCTTCAATTACGGCAAGCATGAGGTGCTCCACTTCCTGTTGTCCAACCTGAAATTCTGGCTGGAAGAATACCACTTCGACGGATTCCGTTTTGACGGTGTCACATCCATGCTCTATCACGACCACGGACTTGGCACAGCCTTCACCGGCCCGGATCTGTATTTTTCCATGAATACGGATACCGAGGCGGTAACCTATCTGCAACTGGCATCGGTTTTAGTACGGGAGGTCAACCCCCATGCCATTCTAATCGCTGAGGATATGTCTGCTATGCCCGGCATGTGCCTGCCCATCAAAGATGGCGGCATCGGTTTTGACTACCGCCTGGCTATGGGTGTGCCTGATATGTGGATTCGTCTTTTAAAAGAACGCAAGGATGAAGATTGGGATTTCAATCAGATCTACTACGAACTGAGCAACCGCTGGCCGGGGGAGAAAGTCATCGGCTACTGCGAATCCCACGACCAGGCCTTGGTGGGGGATAAAACGCTGATGTTCCGGCTGTGCGATCAGGAGATGTACTGGTCTATGGAAGCAGGGAATACCAATGCGATCATTGACCGTGGCATGGCCATTCACAAGATGCTCCGTTTGCTGACCATGACCCTGGGCGGTGAAGGCTATCTGACCTTTATGGGCAACGAATTCGGCCATCCGGAGTGGATCGACTTTCCCAGAGAGGGCAACGGATGGAGCTACCACTATTGTCGCCGGCAATGGCATTTGGCAGACGATCCCAATTTGAAATATCAGTATTTGCAGACCTTTGACCGGGACATGATCGCCAAGGCCAAAAAGCACAGGGTGATAGCCCGGCAGGATAAGCAATTGCTCGTCCACAATGACGACAATGTGCTTGCTTACCAAAAGGGCGGCGGAACGTATGTTTTCAATTTCGACCCAAGCCGTTCCTATGAGGGCTATTTCGTGCCCATGGCCGAAGAAGGGGAATATACCGTCGTCATGTCTACGGACGATTACTGTTACGGTGGTCACGGGCGTGTCGCCCATCAGACCTACAAGTCTATAAAGCATGTTGACGGCCGGGTGGGCTTCCGTGTCTACCTTCCCAGCCGCACCGCAGTCATGTTCTATAAAAAATCAGAAGAAATGAGCGAAAACTATGTATAAAGTAGCAATTTTGGGTTGTGAAAACTCCCACGCAAACCACTTTCTGAAAGCGGTCATCGATAACAATCTAGTGCCAGACATCGAATTTGTAGGCGTTTACAGCCATGAGCCGGAGGCTGCTGCCAAGCTCAATGAGCTGTTCGGTGTTCCGGTTGCTGAGTCCTACGACCAGTTTGTGGGCAAGGTGGACGGCGTCATCGTTACTGCCCGTCACGGCGACAACCACTACAAGTATGCCAAGCCCTACCTGGAGAGCGGCATCCCCGTATTTATCGACAAGCCCATCACTTGCAGCGAGGAAGATGCCAAGGCCTTCATGGAGGATTTGAAAAAGAACAATGTCCGTGTCAGCGGCGGTTCTGTGTGTGTGTACAACGAGTTTGTGCAGGAACTGAAAACCATTGTGGCCGAGAAAACTTACGGCGAAGTGAACGGCGGCTTCCTTCGCTGCCCCATTAAGATGGACAACCCCAACGGCGGCTTCTTCTTCTACACTCAGCACCTGGTGCAGGTCATGATGGAGATCTTCGGTAACTATCCCGAAACCGTCCGTGCATGGCAGAAGGGTGAGACTGTGCATGTTGATGTACATTATGCCGATTACGATGTAGACCTTTCCTATGTCCCCGGCAGCGTGTATTATGCCAGCGTCAGTGCTAAGAAAAATGTTGTTGGCAATACTTATACCGTCAGCGATTATTTCCCCAATGAATTCATGGACTTCTATCGTCTCTTGAAGGGCGAATCCCAGAAGCAGAGCTATGAAGACTTCTTCGCACCTGTGTTTGTTCTGAACGCCATCAACCGTTCCTTGCTGAGCGGCAATGTGGAAAAGGTCAACCGCGTAGAGGAGATTTGATTTCGTAGGGGCGATTCGCGAATCGTCCGCATCCGTCAATGTGAGAATATGGAGGGACAGCATTCATGAAACGTATTTTATCTCTTGTTATAGCGTTGATATTTGTTTGTTCCATGACAGGTTGTAACAGACAGGAAAGAGCCAAGAAAAGAATTTTTGACCTGGTTGAAAAAAACTACGATGCAATTGTAACAGCCTGCGAAAATAAAGATGCAGATGCTCTTCTTGATATTGATGGAATTACAAAAGTTGAAATTGTAGAAGGCTATGTTTTGGTCTATTGTATGGGTTTCGGTATTGCTCCATCATCTCAGGAGTACGGATTTTATTACTCCGAAGAAAATCAACCGGTTGCGGTCGGTATGGGGTATATATTGTGTGACACAGATGACCTAATACCTGAAGGCCTAGGATATGAATACTTAGGTAGCGATCACAATCTTTATTATACGCAGCGCATAAAGGGGAAAATTTTCTTTTACAGTGCTGCCTATTGATCAGGCATCGACCTTTCGAACCCTACTCGATAAAAATAAGCCCACCCCGGATGGGGTGGGCATTATTTTGGCGGAGAGAGTGGGATTCGAACCCACGGTGGGTTGCCCCATCACTAGTTTTCAAGACTAGCTCCTTAAACCGCTCGGACATCTCTCCGTACCAAGAAAATATACCATCACAGAAGCAAAATGTCAAGACATAGCATTTGAAAGAAAACAGTTGCGTCAGTTCATTTATCATGGTAATATGAAGAAAAACAAGCAGGAGAAAGCTATGACAAGATTTTTTGTAACACCGGAAGAAATGCAACCCAATTTTTTGGCACTCACCGGGGAGAATGCGCAACACGCTAAGGTTTTGCGGCTGAAAAATGGGGAAGAAGTACTGGTCTGCGACGGAGCAGGGCAGGAGTGCCTTTGCACCGTCAGCGATGTAAGCCCCGACCAGATCAGCCTTGTGGTCAAGGACCGCAGAGCATCCGAGTCCGAGGCTCACGTGCAGGTCAGCGTTTATATGGCATTCCCAAAGGGAGATAAACTGGAACACGTGATTCAAAAGGCGACGGAGCTGGGTGCATATGAAATTGTGGCGTTTCCCTCTGCCCGCTGTGTTTCCAAGCCTGATGATAAGAGCCTGAAAAAGAAACTGGATCGTTGGCAGAAGATCGCCGCATCCGCCGCAGAGCAGTCCGGCCGGGGTCGGATTCCGGAAGTATTGGTGCTAGGCAGCTACAAGGAAGCTCTGGAACGGGCGTCCAAAGCTGACAAAGCACTCCTGTTCTACGAAAATGAGCAGGCACTGACCCTTAAAATGACCATGGAGCAGGGGAACTGCCAAACTGTCAGTTTGCTTACCGGCCCGGAGGGTGGATTGGAAGAAAAAGAAGTCGCCCAGGCAAGGGAAAAGGGTTTGCAGGTCTGCACTTTGGGTAAGCGTATTTTGCGTTGTGAAACCGCACCTCTTTGTGCTCTTTCTGCGGTGATGTACGCAACAGGAGAATTTTGAAAAAAGTTCTTGCATATATTGGGCATGTATGATATAATCCTAAACGCACTGACCGAGTATTTTGGTCAAAAAACACATAATAGGTATATGCTTACGATAGGGGTAGGCGTTTCTACGAACCACCGTAAATGGTTGACTACCGGTTTTTAAACTGGCGGTCAGCCATATTTTTTGCCCGCCAAGCTACTATTTACCCCGAAAGGAGCGTATGTTTTATGAATGTGTATCTTGAAATTTTTGGCTATGTGGGTATGGCACTGGTGCTGGTGTCCATGATGATGACATCCCTCAAATGGCTGAGAATTCTCAATATGAGCGGAGCGGTGATCTGTGCAATCTACGGTATTTTAACCAATACCTGGCCCACGGCTTTGCTGAACATTGGACTTCTGCTCATCCAAATTGTCCAGTTGTACCGCCTGCACTTGCAAGAAAAGAAAGGAGTTTGATCCTATGACATTGAATATTGATGGGCGTATTATTGAGCCCCGTCCCGAACAATCCTTGTTGGACCTGATCCGCGAATTGGGAATGGACACGGAGAAACTTTCCACCCGTCCCCTTGCTGCGAAGATCGCCGGTGAGGTTTTCAGTTTGAATTACATCCCTGTCCGGCAGAAGGACGCGGATTCTGAGAGGCCCTCTATCCGCCGTGCCATGGCCGCGTCCAACGGCCAGGTGCGTCTGCTTCGCTACGGCGACGATACCGGCCGGGAGGTCTATACCCGTACCGCACAATTTGTCACATTTTTGGCTCTGCACCGCCTGTATCCCAATGCCCGGGCAAAGATGAACTGTACGGTTGGTTCCGGCCTGTTCATCGCGGTATACGGATGCAAGGAGTTCTCCGTTCGTGCTCTGAAAGCGGAAATTGCCCGCCTGGTTGAGATGGATATTCCGCTGATCCGTCAGCGTCTGACAACCCAGGAAGCCATTGACCGCTATTCTGCCGCAGGACAGGAGGACAAGGCACGTCTGCTCTCCTGGCGTAAAGAGCCTTACTTCGATGAGTACATGTTTGAAGATTACGGCGAGTATTTCTATGGGGAATTGGCACCCTCGACCGGCTACCTGAAAGTCTGGGATATTCAGCAGAAGGATGGCGGATTCATGTTTATCTATCCCGATGATCAGGACCCCGATCAGGTTGCGGATTATAAGGAAAGTCCCCACTTCTTTGATATGTTCTCCGAAGGTGAAAAATGGGGTTACCTCATGGACTGCCAGACCGTTGCCGATCTGAATGATCTGGTGGATTCCGGTCGCATCCGTGAGCTGATCCGGGTGAATGAGGCTCTGCATGAAAAGAATTATTCCCGGGTCGCAGATATGGTCTGTCAGCGGGGTGCCAAGGCTGTAATGCTGGCTGGCCCCAGCTCGTCCGGTAAGACCACCTCTGCCAACCGTCTTTCTACCCAGCTCCGGGTCCATGGCAAAAAGCCAATTTTGATGAGTCTGGATGATTATTATCTGGATCGGGATCAAATCGCCCCCGGACCGGATGGAAAAATCGATCTGGAGCACATCAACACCATCGACACAGAACTCTTTGGCCAGCACCTTGCTGCATTGTTGGAAGGTGAGGAAGTGGAGATTCCCACGTTCAATTTCAAAAAAGGCAGGCGTGAGTGGGTTGGCCACAAGATGAAGATGGATAAGGATACGGTCTTCGTCATCGAGGGTCTGCATGCTTTGAATCCTGTGCTGCTTCCCAAGGGGTTGGATAAACAGTTGGTATTCCGTATGTACGTGAGCCCACTGCTTCCCCTGAACCTGGATGACCACAACCGGATTCCCACCAGCTACCTGCGTCTCCTGCGGCGGATCGTCCGTGACTTTGAAAGCCGTGGCACCAGCGTACAGCGTACCATCGGCATGTGGGACAGCGTTCGTGCCGGTGAACGCCGTTGGATATTCCCGTTCCAGGAAAATGCGGATGTGATCTTCAACAGCTCCACTCTCTATGAGCTGGCGGTGCTGAAAAAGCACATTTTCCCCTTGCTCACCGCAGTTGAGCCGGAAGATCCTGCCTATGATGAGGTTCGCTCCATCGTTAAGGTGCTGAACTTTGTTCAGGAAGCAGATGTGGATGACGAGATCCCGCCCACGTCCCTTGTCCGGGAGTTCATCGGCGGAAATACCTTCTATCGATAAGACAAAAAGCACCGCTTGCGGTGCTTTTTTGACTATTTATGATATTTACTTCCCGCTTGGATGGCTTCTGCCCGATAGATCTGCTCCAACACCATGATCCGTGCAAGGTGATGGGGGAAGGTCATAGGGCCCATGGAGAGCTTAAAATTTGCCCGGTCTTTTATGCGTGGTGCCATACCGAAGGATGATCCGATCAAAAAGCAGGCACTGCTTTTACCGGACAGCTTCACTTCTTTGAGCTTGTCCGCAAATGCTTCGCTGGAAAGGGTTTCTCCTTCGGGCGTAAAGGTACAGAACCAGCAGTTTTTCGGTATTTTGGAGAGAATCAATTCCGCTTCCTTTTCAAGGCCTGCGGAAATTTCAGCAGGGGAGGGATCATCCGGCAGTCGATGTTCCGGCAGTTCGATGATCTGAAAGTTGCAGTAACCTTTCAGCCGTTTGCAGTATTCTTCCGCGGCACTGAGGTAAAATTTTTCTTTCAGTTTTCCCATGGTGATCAAGGTGATATCAAACATAATTTCCCTCCTTTTTGGGTATTATAGCATGGTAAATACCAAATGGCAACAAGGAGTGTTGGATATGAAGCAGGGGAATCAAAATAGTCATATTCCGTATTTACCGTTAACCAATGATAAATCCGATCCTTTGGGAATGATCCTGTCGGATACTTTCGGCAGCTATACCGGCCGACCTGAGAACCCATTGGAAGAACCGGTACAGGATGCTGATGACCTGTAACAAAGTAAAAGCCTGCTGTGGGTTACCACAGCAGGCTTTTTTATGCCTTTTTGTACTTTCGCCGGGTGGCCATCCCGCCACGGATGTGCCGCTCCTGTTTGTTCACGTCCAGCACTTTTCGCACCTGCTCATAGAGCACCTTATTGTACCTGGGCAGGCGTTGGGAAAGATCCTTATGGACGGTGGATTTGCAGATGCCAAAATGTTGTGCCGCCATACGGACGGTGGCACCGGTCTCGATCATGTACACAGCCAATTCGCAGGCCCTTTCTTCCATGGTGTCAGGCATATATTTCCCCTCCGATGCTGTGTGCTGCCAAGAAAACCTATGCGGATTTTCACGCTGTTATGCTGACACGGGATAAAAGTGAAAATTTATTTTACAAAAAATGAAGAATTTACGATTTATCTATGGAAATTTCAAGCAGAAGCCGTTATAATAAGCAAAAAGGAGGGATGAATGTGGAACTGAAAGGGAAAAATCTACGCAGGATTTTCCTCGGCGTTGCCGGATGTATCGTGCTGTATTGGCTTTTGCATGAAACAGAAAGCCTGATGAAGATTCTTCGCGGAATTACGAATGTGATGTCTCCGTTTCTTGTGGGTGCGGCGTTGGCTTTCGTTTTGAACGTTCCCATGCGGGGCTTTGAAGGACTTTTGAAGAAAATACCGAAACCGGGTCTTCGGCGGGCATTGTCCCTGTTGTTAACGTTGATTTCCGTGATTTTGGTGCTTTACGGTGCGTTCGCATTGCTGATACCCCAGTTGGGAGATACCTTTGAATCCATTGCCGAACAACTTCCTGTTTTCTTCCGAAATGTTCAGAAATTCATTACCGGTTACCTGGAAGATAACCCCCAGGTTTTGGAATGGGTGTCCCAATACACGGATTTCCACTCTATGGATTGGGGTGCGTTGGTACAAAAAGCAGTAACGTTTGTCACAGACGGTCTCGGAAATATCATGACCACCACGATTTCCGCGGTTATCACGCTGGGAACAGGAATATTCAACGCAATTCTCAGTTTTGTGTTTGCAATTTACTGCTTGATCCGCAAAGAAATTCTGGCCCGTCAAGGCCGTCGGATCCTGTACTCGTTTGTTCCTGAGCGTGTAGGCGATGAGATCATCCGCATCCTGCGTATGACCAACAGTACCTTTACAAAATTCATATCCGGTCAGACCTTGGAGGCCGTGATCCTGGGTGCCATGTTTGCGGTTACCATGCCCATCTTCAACATGCCTTATGTGGCACTGATCAGCGTGATCATTTCTGTGACTGCATTGGTGCCCATTGTGGGTGCATTTGTAGGATGTATCTTCGGTGCGTTCTTCATTCTTGTGGTTGATCCGGTTCTGGCGTTCTGGTTTGTGGTCCTGTTCCTGGTACTGCAACAGATCGAGGGCAACCTGATCTATCCCAGAGTGGTTGGCAGTTCCGTTGGCTTGCCCGGAATGTGGGTGCTGGTGGCAGTTGCCATTGGCGGCGACCTGATGGGCGTAGCCGGCATGCTTTTGATGATTCCGCTGGTATCCGTATGCTACACACTTTTACGTGAACTGACGGACAAACGTCTGGAAAACAGGCAGATATCCAATGACAAGTTGCAGGATCATCCTGTGGCCATCGATTGGCAAAAAACACCGCGAAAGCGGAAATCGCAAGCCAAACCTGAAGAAGAAACCAATCCTCAGGAAGACAAGAAATAAAATTACCCCCGATGCAATTGAACTGCCCCAGTTTGTGCGGACAGTACAAAAACACCCCTATGTAGGTAATATTTAATTCAAGCAGAGTGGCGCAGCGTCAGCGGCGCCACTCCCGTTTTTGTCTGAATGCGCTCATGGTTGTAAAAGTAGATATAGTC
>JAZOBY010000086.1:0-1635 GCA_045596215.1 Faecousia sp. | reverse complement strand
GTCATAGACGATGTGAACGTCTGCCAACGCACCAAATGAATACAACTTTTTCCCGGCCTGCGGAAAACCCAGGCTCCCGAGTGGGATAAACCCCACCCGGTTGCCGTCGGCGTTGTAGATACCAATTCTCCTGGCGGTTTTGGGGGCTATGTTTTCGGGAATGAAATCAGTGTACATAACCGCACCACCTTAAACGATTTCTTCGTTGACAGTCAGAATGGCTTCTTCCGGGTTCCCGGCAAGCACAAACCGCAGATACTTTTCCTGTGTATATGTAGAGCCCATAGTAAACCCTACGATGTTTCCGGCATCATCCGTTTTAACATCAGCAAACTGCGTGGAAGAAAGAATGCTCCCCCAGTTTGCCAACTGTCCGCCGGTGTACTCTCTGCTGGAGGGATCGTATACAGGAACCGCAAAATTCTCTGCCGCCAAACCGTACTCCTCCGCTGTTCCATCTGGGTCGATCCAGCAATTCTTTAACAGAATGGTAGAACCCGTTTCCACATAGATCAGTCCGGTCAAAAATACGGTCGTGGTTCCCGGAGTGAACTCTTGCAGCTCACCGGAAGATCTCACTCTGGTGTTTTCTTTGTAACCCACACCGTTAAATACCGTTCCATCCGTATCAATGGAAATGGGGATCTGGTTGGTATAGGTGGGAGCATCGCCAACGGTGATCTTGCCGACTTCAGTTCGACTGCCGTCTGCATTTTCGTACTTTACAGTGTACGATCCGTCAGCCAGATCGCCGGTCAAAATGATATTCTTCTCTGCATCAATCGTGCCGAAGACTGGAGTACCAAGAGCATCAATCACTTCCCGTACAATGTCCGGCTTCGCTTCTTCCAGTGCGGCGTTGATCGCTTCCGGCAGACCTACAATATCTTCTGCATTGATCGCCGGGCCTTCCTCATCTTCCGAAGGTGTCCACTCGAAATCGCCCTCAAATACAGGAAGATCGCCCCATTGGAGGCCACCCGCTCCGTCCGACTTGGCGTATTGACCAGCCACGCCGCCTTCACCATTCACAGGCGTATATCCCAGGGCTTCCTCAATGGCTTCCTTGGTGACTTCTGTGGGTGTGATAGGGTTTTCTTTAAGATATTCCGCAATTTCGTTGTCGAGATTTTCTTCTGCAACAGCCCCCACTTCTTCGGCTGTGTATGTCGGTTTTTCCTCGGCCTTCGCCCAATCGGGGACGGTCGGATCGGTTTCCTCAATCTGTATCGGGTTGTTGTCGAGATATTCGTTTACGGCCTCTTGGATGTCTTCTTTTGTGATGTCGCCAACCGGCCTGTTTTCCACATCTTCCAACCTGTCAAGAATTTCTTGCAGGGTGGTTTGGTCTGTGGGGGTGAAAACATAGTCGGCGGGCTTGTTTCTTTTGTTAACCTTAAAAACCTTGCTAACCTTGGTGTATCCATCCTCTGCGAAACCGACAAATGCCCAAACCATCAAATCCTTGTCGGTTTGCAAAAGCACATCAGGGATGGTAGCAACCCCATCCACAACATCAACATCAATAGACCGGCCAAAAACCTTATTGCTAAAATGCACCTGTGAACAGTCTGCGTCAACAGAAATCTTTCTCCCCGTGTCCCACTGCCACAGTTCGCTCCGTCCATCTTTTAG
>JAZOBY010000085.1:0-30650 GCA_045596215.1 Faecousia sp. | reverse complement strand
CGCCGCGCTATGGGCGAGACCGATGCGGATGTCAATGCTAAGGTTCTGGCTGCTCTGGATGCAGGCCTGATCCCCATTATGTGCTGCGGCGAATCTCTGCAGCAGAGAGAGGCCGACATCACCAACGAGTGGATCGCCATGCAGATCAAGCTGGGTCTTCAGGGCGTGTCCGAAGACCAGATCCGCAAGGTTGTCATCGCCTACGAGCCCATTTGGGCCATCGGCACCGGCCGCACCGCTACTCCCGAGCAGGCTGAGGAAGTCTGTGAGGGCATCCGTGCTGTGGTGCGTAAGCTGTACTCTTCCAAGAACGCCCGTGCCATCTCCATTCTGTACGGCGGCTCCATGAACGAGAAGAACGCATACGAGCTGCTGGCTCAGCCCGATATCGACGGCGGCCTCATCGGCGGTGCTTCTCTGGTACCCGAAAAGTTTGTGCAGATCATCGAAGCTGCCAACCAGCCCACTGTGTAAGACAATCCATGGAGCAGCTTTACGGCTGCTCCATGTTCTTTTTAACCCTCCCCCGGGGGAGGGTTTTACACCTGCGATGCAAAAAAACGCAAACGGAGGTATTTGTTATGGAATCAACCAAATATCCCGTTGTCCTGGTACACGGCATGATGGCCAAGGATTTTCCCTTTTGGCGTGCTTTCCGCGGAATCTCCGGCTTTCTGCAAAAGCAAGGCGTGACGGTATATGTCACCAATCAGGATGGCGTGGGCAGTATTGAAACCAACGCCCAACAGTTAAAAGAAGAAATTTTACAGATTCTTCATAAGGAAAACTGTGAAAAGGTGAACATCATCGCACATTCCAAGGGCGGTGTGGACAGCAGATACATGATATCCTGCCTTGGCATGGCGGAGCATGTGGCATCTCTGACCACCCTTTCCACACCCCATCACGGCTCCGGTCTGAGTGCCCGCCTTTTGAAAATGCCCCGCTTTTTTGCAAAAACTGTCGCCTTTTGCACCGATACTGCTTACAGAATTCTGGGGGATAAGCACCCGGATATTCTGCTCCTTGGTCAGGAGCTGACCGGCGATGCCATGGAACACTTTAATGAAGCTGTCCCCAATATGCCGGCGGTGTATTACCAGAGCTTTTCTTCCACCGCACCCGGCAAAAAAGCGTTCCTGCGTTTTATCCCTTATCGAATCTCCCGCTATTGCGAGCAGGACGATACCGACGGTATGGTATCCGTCCATTCCAGCCAATGGGGAAATTATCGGGGCAGCATGGGCGAAAGCATCGACCATTTCAAAATGGTGGGAATGTACGGAACGAAAAAGAACCTCACAGGCGTCGGTCTGTTCTATCTGCATATCATTCAGGAACTCAAAACCATGGGATTTTGAGTTTTCAGGAGGAATTTCCATGAAAACCCTTGTTTTATCCGCCAATGACGTGGATACTGCCGCCACTGCGGCACAAATAATAAAAGATGGCGGTCTGGTTGCCATCCCCACGGAGACGGTCTACGGTCTGGGTGCGGATGGATTAAGGGAAACAGCCGTCGCAAAGATTTTTGCCGCCAAAGGCCGTCCTCAGGACAATCCTCTGATTCTGCACGTGGCAGATGCGGCTGAAATTGAAAAATTCTGCCATGACATCCCCCCTTCCGCCTATGCTCTTGCCCATGCCTTTTGGCCCGGACCGCTGACCATGGTGCTTCCTGCCCGTGATACCGTTCCCAAATGCACCACCGCAGGGCTTCCCACAGTGGCAGTCCGCTGTCCGGACAGTGAAATAACCCGGCAGATCATCCGTTTGGCTGGTGTACCCATTGCCGCACCATCTGCCAACATTTCCGGCAAACCCTCCACCACCACTGCCCAGCATGTGCTTCACGACCACGACGGCAAAATCGACGCCATCGTAGACGGCGGTCCCTGCCGGGTGGGTGTGGAATCCACCATTGTGGACTTGACGGAAGAACGCCCTCGCCTGCTCCGCCCCGGCGGCATCACGCCGGAGCAGTTGATTGCCGTACTGGGTGATCTGGTAGTGGACAAGGCGGTAACCGCACAAATTGACAAGGATGCCGTAGTAAAAGCCCCGGGCATGAAATATCGACACTATGCACCCCAAAGTGAAGTGGTGATCGTGGCGGGCTCCCGGGAAAAAGCCGCGGCCTATATTCACCGGCACTTCCAGCCCAACGACCGGGTGCTGTGCTTTGAGGAGGAGCTGCCTCTGTATGCCGACTGCTCCGCCCTGTCCTATGGCAAGGAAGCGGACGTCTCCACCTTGTCCGCCGGCTTGTTTGCGGCCCTGCGAAAGCTGGACGAGCCCGGCATTGGCCGGATCTACGCTCGGTGTCCCGAGGGCGGCGGTGTGGCCTATGCGGTGCAAAACCGGCTGAAAAAGGCGGCAGCATTCCGGATCATCAACGGGGAGGACGAGCTATGATTATCGGAATCACCGGCGGCACCGGAAGCGGAAAATCCACCCTGCTCCAACTGATTAGGGAAAAAGGTGGCATAGTTTTGGACTGCGACGCCATTTACCATCACCTGCTTCAAACCGACGCCACACTCCTGAATCATATTGAAAACACTTTCCCCGGCACAGTCGCAGACGGCGTGCTGGACCGTAAAAAGCTGGGGGCTATCGTTTTTGCAGACGATGCCGCATTGCAAAAATTGAACGCCATCACCCATGCCGCCGTAAAAAAAGAAGTGGTACGTCTATTAGAAGCCGAACCCGCCTTAGCGGCCATTGATGCCATTGGTCTTTTTGAGGGGGCGTTGGATGTCCTTTGCGACGTGACCGTGGCGGTTGTGGCACCCGAAGACGACCGTATCCAACGCATTATGGCCCGGGACGGCATTTCCAAAGAATACGCCCAAAGCCGTATTGCCGCCCAGCACCCGGATGACTGGTTCATCAGCCGATGTGACCGGGTTCTGGAAAATGGCGGCACACAAGAAGAATTTACTGCAAAATGTATTGCCTTTTTGGGCAACTTAGGTATAATAAAAGAAAAACCAAAGGAGAATGACTATGACTAACGAAGAACTTCGCCAGTCCCTTTTGATGGAGCCCAAAAACGGCTACACCCGTATTAACAACGCACAGCGTGCGGAAATGGAAAGCTACTGCAAGGACTATATGGCATTTATGGATGCCTGCAAGACCGAGCGTGAGGCGACTGCCTGGGCCGTTTCCGAGGCTGAAAAGCATGGCTTCAAGCCTTTGACCGCAGATGCACAGGTCAAGCCCGGTGACAAGTATTACCTGAACAATCGCGGCAAGTCCATCATGCTGGCCGTAATCGGTTCCCAGCCCCTGTCTGCCGGTGCAAATATCTGTGCCGCCCACGTGGACTCCCCCCGGATGGATCTGAAACCCAATCCCCTGTACGAAGATTCCGAAATTGCCTACTTCAAGACCCACTACTACGGTGGCATCAAGAAGTATCAGTGGCCCACCGTGCCTCTGGCACTTCATGGCGTGGTCTGCAAGAAGGACGGCACCAGCGTGACCATTACCATCGGCGAGGACGATAACGATCCCGTGCTGATGGTCTCCGACCTGCTGATCCACCTAGCCGCTGACCAGATGCAGAAAACTGCCGCCAAGGTCATCGAGGGCGAGCAGCTCAATGTCATTTTGGGCACAGAGCCCATTGAGGGCGAAGGCAGCGATCTGGTGAAACTGCACATCATGAAGCTGCTGAACGAGAAATACGGCATGGTAGAGTCCGACTTCCTGTCCGCAGAACTGAACCTGGTTCCTGCCGGACGTTGCCGTGAGGTGGGTTTGGACCGGAGTCTGATTGCCGCGTATGGCCACGACGACCGGGTCTGCTCCTACGCAGAACTGGCCGCCCTGTTTGCTCTGGATGTTCCCACCAAGACCGCTGTGTGCATTTTGGCTGACAAGGAAGAGATCGGTTCCGTGGGCATTTCCGGCATGCAGAGCCATGCTTTCGAGTACTTCATGGAAACCCTGTGCGATGCACAGAACGTGAAGCTAAGAGAGTGCTTTGCCAACTCCTTCTGCCTGTCCGCTGACGTTTCCAACGCCTTTGATCCCAACTTTGCAGAAACCTGCGACCGCCGGAACAATTCCAAGCTGAACTACGGCGTGTCCATCTGCAAGTACACCGGCTCCCGTGGCAAGGGCGGTGCATCCGATGCTTCTGCTGAGGTTATGCGTCATGTCCGCACCACCTTTGACAATGCCAATGTGATCTGGCAGATCGCCACACTGGGCAAGGTTGACCAGGGCGGCGGCGGTACAGTTGCCGCTTATATGGCCAACCGTAACATCCCCACCGTGGATGCTGGCGTGCCCGTTTTGAGCATGCACGCACCCCTGGAGCTGGTCTCCAAGCTGGACTGCTACGAGACCATGCTGGCTTGCAAGGCAATTTATTTAGCATAATTTTCAGGCGGTCTGCTCCGGCAGACCGCCTTTCTTTACAATTCCTCTATTTACTTTTTTCCAATGTGATGGTACAATAACGAGGTTAGAAAGGAGGCGGCATATATGCGCGAATTTTGGCAGGAACTGAAAAGCTTTTTCCGCAAGGGCGATATGGTCCTGCTGATTTTATGCCTTGCCACCTCCGCTTTCGGTTGCCTTGTGGTGGCCAGTGCCACCAATGCCGCAAAATTCGGCGGGTCTACCCGGTATATATTTGTGCAATTGCTGGCAACCGGCATCGGCTTTCTGATGTATATGCTCGTTTCTTCCATTGATGTGAGTGTTTTTTCAGAACGCCGAACCCTTTTTACTATATTTAATATCTTTCTGCTTCTGCTTCTGATCCCCTTCGGTACGGATAATAACACCGGTAACAAGAGTTGGATTCCCATTCCTTTTATCAATATCTATGTCCAGCCTGCGGAATTTTGTAAAATCTTTTACATACTCATCATGGCATCGGTCATGGCATCCCACCAAAACCGAATCTCCCATGTCACTTCCGTTGGCCATATGATTCTGCACCTGGGTCTGGTGGCGGGCATCAATTTCCTGGTTTCCAGCGACTTGGGCGTGACGCTGATTTTTGTGGCGATTTTTGCCGGTATGTTTATTGCCGGCGGAGTGAAAATTTGGTGGACCTTGGGTGGAATCGGAGGTATTGCCGCAGTTTTCCCCATCTTGTGGACGCAATTTTTCTCCGAAGAACAGAAAAACCGTATTTTGGTGCTGTTTATGCCGGAAGTGATCGACCCCACCGGTCTGGACGAGCGGTGGCACACCACTCAAAGTCTCAATTCCCTCACTGGCGGCGGCATGTTGGGTCAGGGCCTGTTTAACGGCAACCGCACCCAAGGTGGCCAGTTGTTCGCGCAACACACGGACTATATTTTCTCCTCCATTGGCGAAGAACTGGGCTATGTTGGCTGTATTTTGGTTATGGTCATGATGCTTGCCATCACTGGCCGGTGCATTTGGGTAGGCTCCAAGAGCAAGGATTATATGCGTCGCATGGTGTGCTTCGGTGCGGCCTTTGCTATGATGTTCCAAGTGATGATCAACATCGGTATGTGTATCGGTGCCATGCCCGTTATCGGTCTGACTTTGCCGCTGATCAGTTATGGCGGCAGTTCCATCATCGCAACCTATACCATGCTTGGGCTGGTTTCCGGCGTCCATGCCCGACCTGCTCCCCCAAGCCACGAACGGTATATCCGCCCGCCTCTGTAAATAATCACCGAATGCAGAAAAAAGGTGTTGCAAATCTAAATAAACTATGCTATAATGTCTGTCGTGTCCGGTGTTGGACGCGAGACATTGGGATGTCGCCAAGCGGTAAGGCACCAGACTTTGACTCTGGCATTCGTAGGTTCAAATCCTGCCATCCCAGCCATATGATCCGCTAGCTCAGTTGGCAGAGCAACTGCCTTTTAAGCAGTGGGTCCGGAGTTCGAATCTCCGGCGGATCACCAAAGAAGCAGATATCCCAACAGGGATATCTGCTTCTTTACGTTGAGACGAAGGAGATTCGAAAGATTAAATGCAACAGTCCGGTGGACTGTTGCTCGCCGGGTTCCACCCCGGCGACACCTTAGTTGCCGTCCATTCCCGGACGGCAACGCAAACGACTCTCCGGCGGATCACCAAGAAAACCCATACCACATATGTGGTATGGGTTTTCTTATTGTGGTACGGAGGAGATTCGAAAGATTAAATGCGACACCCCGGTGGGGTATCGCTCATGCCCAGCTAGACGGGCATGACACCTTAATCTGCGAAGCAGATGCAAACGAATCTCCGGCGAATCATTTCTCGTTTCTGCAAACGAATCAACCGCGGATCACCATATTCTATTTCAGCAATTCATCTGTCAGCCGCAAAATCTCCGGAGCGATACGCTGACGTTCCTTTGTCAAAACCCGGTTGTAGACAGGATATGCCAATGCCACCAGAATCATACCCACAAGCCCCACAGCAATGCCAATAACCATAGCAAGGCTACCCAGAACAGCACCGATGTCGGTCATCGCCATACTCATACCAGTACCCATGATCAGGGTTCCAATAACGCCAATGGCAATGGCCCAGGCCTGTGCTTTCTGGCTTGCGGAATTGTGGAGCTTGCGAAGCCGCTCCATTTTATTTTCTTCCTTGGGAATATACTTCCTGCGAATATTTTCGATCTCCTGCTGCTGGGCAGCGGAGTAGGTAAAACTGAATTCTTCTTTATTTTCCATACTTCTCTCTCCTGATTTCTTTCGTTGCTTTTACAATAAGAATCACGGACAATGTTACCACAGTGGCACTCACGCCCGCACCGGTGAGGATGATAAAAATACGCTGATGCTCCACGGCCATATCTGCACCAAACTGGGCAAACATTGCCGTTTCCAGGTTCAGCATGGACACCAACGCAGCGGATAATGATACGATCTTTGCTGTGGACATAATGGGACTTCCCAATTTCCGGTACTTCACAATATCCACAATGGCATGGGTGGTGGAATAGAACGTATAAAGGGCCATCACATAGATCATCATACCCGGATAATCGTAGCCCCGGTTCCGGTACAGGATCATCAGCACCGCACCGCTTAAACTGAGATTTACCAACAGCAGAATGTAGGCACAAATACGTGACCGCTTCCACTCCTCCAAAATGCTGGTTCCAATCTCCTTGGTGCGGACATATCGTACCAGCAGAAAACGCATGACAGCCATGATCACATAATACACCGCCAGGACAACAAACCACCAGCTGTGGCTGAAATGCCAGGACCAGATATTGATTCCCACATACAGCAGACTGATGGCCAAGGACAAGTACAGGGATACCTCAGTGCGAAATGCCCGGTCGGTCATATAGCGGTTGCCAAAAGGGTTTTCGTAGATCTTCTGCTTGATTTTGCCGTACTGCTTTGGCAGAACCATAACGCAGTATAGTGTCACGACACTCAACGTATAAAATGACAAAACATATACAAAGTATGCGATCACCTGCTGTTCCCAGCCACGGACAAACACCATGGTCAGCAGCACGACACTGGCAATCGTCAGCAGCACCATCAGCCAGACCGGGGGAAACAACAGTTTCTTTCCTAATCTTTTCCAATCCATAGGCTACCTCCCAAACTTCACCGTGAAGGTGCTGCCTTCGCCGTAGACACTTTGTACGGCGATCTCGCCGTTCAGAATATCCACCACGCGTTTCACCAGTGCAAGGCCAAGACCGTTGCCCTGAGTGGCATGAGAGGTATCGCCCTGATAGAATTTTTCAAAAATGTGCATACCGGTTTCCGGCTTCATGCCACAGCCGGTGTCGCTGACAGAAACGATCACATGATCTTCTTCCGTTTTCAATCTGATGCCAACGCTGCCGCCATCCGGGGTGAATTTTACCGCATTGGAAATGAGATTGTTCCAAACAAGGCTCAGCAGCTCAGGATCGGATGCGATACGAACATCGTCTTCAATGTCCGTTTCAATTTCCAGGCCCTTGGCTTCCCACGCATCCTCAAATTGCAACAGACTTTCGCACAGCTGCTCTCCCAAATCAAATTCTGACTTTTGGGGAAATATCTGCTGATTCTCCAACTTGTTCAGTTTCAGAATGTTGGTGATCAGTTGAGCAAGTCGGCGAGCCGCTTCGGAGATTGCTTTGGCGTATTCATTCTTTTCTTCTTCGGTGATACCAGGCCTTTGGAGCATGGTAGCATAGTTACCCATGACAGCCAGCGGGGTTTTCAATTCATGGGACACATTGGCAATAAAGTCGGTACGCAGGGTTTCTGTGCCGGAGAGTTCTTCTGCCATTTTGTTGATGGCTGCACCGATTTCGTTAAAGCCGTCGGTGCCTGCTCCGTGAATGGACGGAACCCGGGTAGAAAAATCCCCCTGCATAATTTTTTCGGCAGCCTTTGTGATTTGTTTTACCGGACGGTCAACGGTGATCTTGCGGCGAATATAGTCGGCAGTTCCGAAGAGGAATGTAATCAGCAACACATTGCCAAAAGTCAGTTTTGCCGCCACCGCGATGTTATCTGCGTCAAAGGTAAGGCCCATAGAGGCCGCAAGAACATTCAGAAACAGCATCATGCAGCAGCTGACTGCAAAGGCAACTGTCAGAAAAAAGATCACATAATTGTTGACCGTTTTCAGAACTTGGCGAAATGTGAGCCGCTTCACTTGATCACCGCCTTATATCCCAAACCGTGAACGGTCTTGATCTCAAAATCCTCGCAGTCGGCGAGCTTGCTACGCAGTTTGGTCATGTATACGTCCACGGCTCTCGGTGCGGTTTCCGTGTCCACGTCCCAGAATTCATCCATCAGCTGCTGACGGGTAAAGGTCTTTTTGGGATAAGACAGCAATTTATAGAGGATATTGAACTCCCGATTGGTGAGGCTGATTTCTTCTCCATTCAGCTGGGCAATATGCTCGTCCACATCCATCGTAAAGCTGCCCACTTCCAGTTTTCGGGAAGCGGCGATCTTTGCCCGGCGAAGCAACGCACCGATCCGCAAAAACAGCTCGTCCAGATCAATGGGCTTGACCATATAATCATCCACGCCAATGCGGTAGCCCCGCTGCTTGGACGCAAAGTCATCCCTCGCGGTCATAAACAGGATGGGAATGTCTTCGTTTAAGCTACGAACCGTTTTGGCAAATTCAAAACCGTCGATATCCGGCATCATGATGTCCGATACAATGAGATCAAACACATTGGCATACATGGCATCGTAAGCATCTGTGGCATTTAAGCACCCGGTAGCCTGATAGCCGCTGGCATTCAAGAACGCACACACCGTGCGGTTTAAGTCCTTATCATCTTCCACAACCAAAATCTGAAACATCGTGACACCTCCGCAAATGGTTTTATTCTATTATACATCATAACAGCCAAATGTTAAAGTTTTGTTTGCGTTATAAAAAACGGAGCTGACGCTCCGTTTTTTTATTTTTCCATAAGCTTTTCGCTGAGCTTCAAAATCTGGGACGCATATTTCTTCTTGCGGCCATCCAGAATCTTCTTGTAGATGGGGTAGGTACTCAGGGCCATGATCATGCCCACCACGCCGATGACGATGCCGGGTGCCATGGAGCTTGCCAGACCGATCATCGTGCCGATCTCGGTCATGACCAAGCTCATGCCTGAGCCCATGATGATGGCACTGACGCTGCCGAAGGTGTATGCAAACACATTGGCAGGTCTTTTCACTTTTGCATCCAATGCTTTCAGCTCATCCAGCTCGGTATGCTGCTTTTCAGTGTACTGGGTGCGGATCTTCTGCACCAAAAATTCCTGATCGTTGTTCATTTTAATATTCTCCCTTACTTTTGGTTGATGGCCACATTCTAATCTGCCAAGTTTTTTAAATGTTTTCCGAAATGTTTGAGAAATATTAAAAACAGCCTGTGCAGTTGCACAGGCTGTCTGGTTATTGAAGGACGGCTTCGTATACATCTTCTATTTTTTCGGCAAAATGCTTTTTGTCAAAGGTCTCTGCAATCTGCTGACTCTGTTCTCCTGCCGTATGGCACCAATCCGGATTTTCCAGGATCGTATCCAACAGCTCGCAGAACTCATCCTCCGCTTCGTATTCGTAACCGTTGCGGCCTTCCACCAGAACCTCGTCCAGGCAAGGATCCCGTCTGCACAGCAGCGGCAAGCCGTTGGCGGCAGCTTCAATATAAGTAAGTCCCTGCGTCTCGCTGGTGGAGGCACTGACAAAGATGTCTCCCAGCTGATAGTATTTATGTACTTCGGAAGGGTCTACCATACCGGTAAAGATCACATGCTCTGCCACACCCAGTTGCACGGCCCGTTCTTCCAATTCTGCTCTTGCCGGACCATCCCCTACGATCAGCAAGGTGAGCTTGGGGTTATGGGCCGCCGCAACGGAAAACAATTCAATCAACTCCGGAAGGTTTTTCTCCGTGCCCAGTCTGCCCAGGTTCAGCAATACCGTATGATCGTCCGGAATCCCCAGTGCTTGGCGGCGATGTGTGCGTTCTTCATCAGAGATACGCTCCTTATGCTGTTCCAGGGCGATGCCGCTGGGTACTACATGGATTGGATTTCGGACACCGTAGTTTTTCAGCACGTTCTCCACCTTTTGCGTGGGTGCAACGATGGCTTCCGCTTTGCGTAAACGCAGCTTGGACAGCTTGCCCACAAAATACGCACCGATTCGCTGACTGGGAAAAATGTAAGTCACATATTGCTCATACAATGTGTGGTAAGTATGGACGATCGGGGCCTGCGTTTTCTTGGAAATATAGCCTGCGAACTGATAACTGAAATACTCGCACTGGCTATGGATCACATCCGGCTTCCACGCGATCAGCTCCCGCAGATAGCGGTGGCGGTAGGAAATGGGCATCCGTACATTGGGGTAAACCTTCTCCAGGGATACGGATTTGATAAAATAGATATTATCCTCTTTGTGGCTTCTGAGCTTTTCCGAAACCGTCAAGACCCGAACCTCATGGCCTTTCTTTTCCAGTTCTTCCATTAGATTTCGCACCGAGGTAACCACGCCGTTGGTGTTGGTGGTATACAGATCCGTAGTGATCAAAACCTTCATATCTCTAACCTTCTGTCTGTTTAAATTTTTTCAAAGCCCACAAGCAGACCGCCCTTTTCCGCATAATAGCTGCACAGACCTCTGCATCTGTGGATCTGAATATCTACCTGTGGCAATTCGGCAAGGATCATGTCCTTTAACGACTGGGCTGCATTCTCATTCACGCAGTGGGCGATCCGCACTTTGCCTTTGGACAGACCAAAGGCTTTCAGGTTGGACAGGATCGTGGACAGGGACTTCGCTTCTCCCCTGCACTTATGGGTAGGCTCCAAGGTGCCCTGATCGCTGGCTTTTCCCACGACCCGGATTCCCAGAACACCTACGATCTTTGCTACCGCCGGGGAGACCCGGCCGTTGGCGGCAAAGTTTTTGAGAGACTCCAGCATAAATGCAAGTCCGGTCTTTTTCTTATATTCCTCGATTTTCTGACAAATTTCCTCGTAGGGAAGGTCCTGTGTGATGTACTGTGCCAGCTTCTCAACAATCAGCACCAGCTCCGGGCCGGCAGAAAGGGAGTCGATGACGCAGACTTTCTTGCCCTCGTTTTCCGATTTGTACATCTGCTTGGCGATACAGGCAGCATTGTAGCTGCCGGACAGACCGCTGGTGATGGCCACACAGTAGACCTCGTCCGCATCCCCGAAAACCCTCAACCAGTCCGAGGGGTTGGGGCAGGATGTCTTGCTCTTTCCCTTGTAGGAATCAAACCAGGAGACCATGGCATCCACATCCAGTGTGCCATCATCCACAAACTCCCGGTCGCCCGTTATGATTTTCAACGGGGCGGCTGCAAACGGAATATTTTGCAGCTCCAATAAGTTGGCGGATGAATCCGCCACAATTCTTATATTTCTCATAGAATACCATGCCTGCCTTTCACGGTTTTCCAGTATAATACCATACAAGTACTTTGCCCCGCTACCTATTTCTGAAAAAACCTGCTCTACCCATAGTAGAATCCTGATTTTCCAAACTCTACCGGCCTTTTCAATTTCCTGTGCCAAAAGGATGTTTCGTTGACATAACCGACAGAATGTGATAAAATAACTCAAAATCTTTGATTTTTGTAATTTATTAAAGGAGATGATGCAGTGGACGTATTGGATAAACCATCCTATCTGCGTGCCTTTGATGATTTTCTGTATAAACCCACTTACCTGCTCCTGTGCTGGGCATTGACCGTATTTGCCAATGTTTTCGGTGCTGAACTTTTCACATATACCTGTTTTGTTCTCATTGTTTTGTACCTGTGCCTTTGCGGCCGGGATCTGCTTCCCATCATGCCACTGGCCATCTGTTCCTATATTGCCCCATCCCGCAGCAGCAATCCGGGACTCAGCAACGACTCCCTGTTTTCTTTCTCAAACGGCGGTTTGTACATGATCATTCTTGCGATATTGCTCATCGCCGGTCTGGTCTATCGCCTGATTCGGGATCCGGAATTGGGAAGATCCGCCTTTTGGAAGTGCAAGCGTGTACTTTTGCCCGGTATGCTGGTGCTTGGTGCCGGCTATCTGCTGTCCGGTCTTGGCAGCGACCAGTTAGCCGCAATCGGACCCAAGAATCTGCTGTTCTCCTTTATTCAGGCCGCATCCATCATTGTCTTTTACGTTCTGCTTACGGGCTTAGTCAAGTGGGACAAAGCACCCTCCGGCTATCTGGCCTGGACGGGTATGTGTGTGGGTTATGTTCTGCTTGCGGAATTGATTTTCATCTATTTCCGTTACGGCGTCATTCAAAACGGTGTCATTGAGCGCACCCTGATCTATTCCGGCTGGGGGCATTACAACAACATAGGTGCTTTACTGGCCATGATGATCCCCTTCCCCTTCTTCCTCACAGGAAAAGGAAAGCACACCGGTATATTTTACATTTCCGGTCTGCTGTTTCTTGCGGGCGTTCTGTTCACCTGTTCCCGAGGTTCTATGGTGGTGGGTGTGCTGGCGTATTTGGCTTCTTACACCATATCCTTGCTTCACAGTCGCCGTGCCCGGGCAAATATTGCCATTCATGTTTTCACTGCACTGGTGATCACAGCCATTTTCATTTTGTATCATGATGCACTTTTGCGGCTGTTCCGGGATCTGATCGGACGCGGGTTCAAGCCCGGAAATCGTGATGAGGACTATGTTGCCGGATGGCAGCAATTCTTAAACGATCCCATTTTTGGTGCAACCTTCTACCCGGTGGACGATACCATCTACTCCTGGTCTACATCGGCAGAATTTGTTGCTTTCTTTCCGCCGCGATGGCACAACACCTTTTTGCAGATGTTGGCATCCTGCGGTGTGGTTGGCCTTGCCGCCTATCTTTTCCATCGTGTTCAGACGTTATGGCTGTTTTTGCATCACTTCTCCGGAAAAAAGATGTTCGCCTTTGTCTCCATGATGACGCTGCTGGCTACCAGCCTGGTGGACTGCCACTTCTTCAACGTAGGTCCGGTGCTGTTTTATTCCACGATGCTGGCCTTTGTGGAAAAAAGATTGGATCAATAAACAGGAAAAGCAGGTCTGCATTTTGCAGACCTGCTTATTTATTTGGTTGTACCCACATCCTTGCGGATCAGTGCCCGGCGTAAACGTGCCTTGGCCAACAGAATATCCATATCTGTAGAAGACTTGTCGTTCAATACCGCCCGTGCCTGTTTCAAGGAACGCTCCGCCCGGGGAACGTCAATGTCCTCGGCCCACTCAAAGGTGGTAGGCACCAAAGAAACCTTGCCATCCACAACACTGACCATGCCGCCAATACAGGCCCCGTAGCGTTTTTCGCCATCTACCACTACTGTGGCACGGCCCATACCCAAGGGGGCAACGCAGTTGATGTGACCGGCCAGAAAGCCGATATCACCGGTGGTTGCACGGACAATCAGCTCCTCTGCCTGTCCGTCAAAACGCACACCGTCCGGTGTGACGATTTTCAGCGAAAACGGTGTCATTCCTGCTCACCGCCCCGGAATTTGGCAACCACATCATCAATGGTGCCGGCAAAGAGGAAGCAAGATTCGGGAATCTGGTCGTGCTTGCCGTCGATGATCTCCCGGAAGCCCCGGACGGTCTCTTTCAGTGGCACATATTTGCCTTCCATACCGGTAAACTGCTCCGCAACGGAGAAAGGCTGGGACAGGAAACGCTGCACCTTACGGGCACGGCTGACGATGAGCTTATCCTCATCGCTCAGCTCGTCCATACCCATAATGGCAATGATGTCCTGCAATTCCTTGTAGCGTTGTAGCATCTGCTGAACATCCCGGGCAGTCTGATAATGTTCCTGTCCCACGATGTCCGCAGAAAGAATCCGGGAACTGGAATTCAAAGGATCGACTGCAGGATAAATACCCAGGGAAGCGATACCACGATCCAAAGCGGTGGTGGCATCCAAGTGGGCAAAGGTGGTGGCAGGTGCGGGGTCAGTGTAGTCGTCCGCAGGCACGTAAACTGCCTGGACGGAAGTGATGGAACCATCCTTCGTGGAAGTGATACGCTCCTGCAACGCACCCATTTCCGTAGCCAGGGTGGGCTGATAACCAACCGCGGAGGGCATACGGCCCAGCAGTGCGGAAACCTCGGAACCAGCCTGAGTGAAACGGAAAATATTGTCGATAAACAGCAGAACGTCCTGATGCTTCACATCCCGGAAATATTCTGCCATGGTCAGGCCGCTGAGGCCCACACGCATACGTGCTCCGGGGGGTTCGTTCATCTGACCGAAGACCATAGCGGTCTTGTTGATAACGCCGGACTCGGTCATTTCGTTGTACAGGTCGTTACCCTCACGGGTACGCTCGCCAACACCGGTAAACACGGAGTAGCCGTTGTGTGCGGTGGCAATGTTGTAGATCAGCTCCTGAATCAGAACCGTCTTACCAACGCCTGCACCGCCGAACAGGCCGATCTTGCCGCCCTTGGCGTAGGGACAGATCAGGTCCACCACCTTAATGCCGGTCTCCAAAATCTCTGTGGCCGGCTCCTGTGCCTCGTAAGCGGGGGCAGGACAGTGAATGGGCCACTGTTCAGCACCGGCAACAGCTTCCTTTTCGTCAATGGGCTGGCCTAGCAGATTGAACACTCTGCCCAGACATTCTTCGCCCACAGGCACGGTAATGGGTGCACCGGTATCGATGGCTTCTACGCCACGCTGCATACCGTCGGTGGAAGACATAGCAATGCAACGCACCACATTGTCGCCAATGTGCTGTGCCACTTCCGCCACGACTGTGCTGTCTCCGTTGGGTACAGTGATGGCGTTGAGCAACTGGGGCAGCTGCCCTTCTTCAAATCGAATATCCAGAACGGGTCCCATAATCTGGACCACAGTTCCACGGTTGTTAGCCATTGGATTCAACTCCTTTTTGGAATCTTGCACATTTGTGCACAAGCCTTCTCCTTGAGGAGAAGGTGGCCCCGAAGGGGGCGGATGTGGTGGTGTCGCCTTTGGCGACCAAACAATATCACACGGCTGCTTTGCAGCCTACACCTCATCAGTCAAAAATCAGAGATTTTTGACAGCTTCCCCTCAAGGGGAAGCCTTAAGAACCAGCAACGATTTCCGTAATTTCCTGGGTGATGGCGGCCTGACGTGCCTGATTGAATTTCAGGCTCAGGTCCTCAATCATTTCTTCGGCATTCTGCGTAGCCGCATTCATAGCTGTTCTTCTGGCTGCCTGCTCGGATGCCCGGCTTTCACACAGTGCACCGTACAAAACGCCACCCAAATATTCCGGAATGATGGTTTCCAAAACTGTCTCGCAATCCGGCTCATAAAGCATTTCACTCGTTGTTTCCTCACCTCTTTCGGTAGTCAGAGGCAGGAGCGGAAGCATTTTCGGTGTTTGAGAGAGTACGGAAACAAAATTTGTGTAAACAAGAAATACTTCGTCAAATTCGCCGTTGCGGTAGGCTTTGCAGAGCTGTTTTGCCATGGAGAAGCAATCACCCACGGACATCGCGGCAGCTTCGCTGTCCTGGTCCGTAATTATGGGGATCTGCCGGGTTTTGAAAAAGTCCACAGCCTTTTTGCCGATAGGTAGAACCACTGCATCCCGGTCAACCATTGCCTCCCACGCCATTTTCAGCAGATTGGTGTTGTACCCGCCGGCAAGACCCCGGTCACCCGCGATCACCACATATGCGGTCCGCTTCACCGGACGCCGGGTCAGATAGGGAGACATCTCTCCGTTTCCGGAACGGACGATATCTTCGATGGTATCCAAAAGGATCTCAAAATAAGGACGGGAGGCAGACACTTTGGTCTGAGCATGACGCAGCTTGGATGCCGCCACCATCTCCATGGCTCGGGTGATCTGCTTGGTGGATTCCATACTGCGGATGCGATTTTTGATCTCCTTGGTAGAGACGGTTGCCATATACTCCCTCCTTTCTTAGTTTGCCGGGTTCATTTCGGCCAGTAATTCTGTCAGCACGGTTTTCAGCAATTCCTCTGTATCCGCTTCCAGTTTACCGGTGGTGCGGATGGCGTCCAGTACCTTGCCGTAACGGTTTTCCATAAACTCCACAAGCCGCAGTTCAAACTCCGGCACCTTTGCCACATCGATATCTTTCAGATATCCCTTGGTAACTGCATACAAAATGCACACCTGATGGGCAACTTCCACGGGAGCGTTGTTTTTCTGTTTCAGCACCGCCACAATCCGTTCCCCCAAAGACAGCCGAGCCTTGGTATCCGCATCCAGGTCAGAACCGAACTGGGCAAAGCTCTGCAATTCCCGATACTGGGAGTAGAGCAGTTTCAGACTGCCGGCCACCTTTTTCATGGCCTTGATCTGGGCATCACCGCCCACACGGGACACGGAAATACCCGGGTTCACAGCAGGCATAATGCCGGCATTGAACAGCTCGGATTCCAGGAAGATCTGGCCATCGGTAATGGAGATGACATTGGTAGGAATGTAGGCAGAAACGTCGCCTGCCTGGGTCTCGATAATGGGCAGTGCAGTCAAACTACCGCCACCCAGCTTGTCAGACAGCTGAGCTGCACGCTCCAACAAACGGGAGTGGAGGTAGAACACATCACCGGGGTAAGCTTCCCGTCCGGGAGGACGACGAATCAGCAAGGAAATGGCACGATAAGCCACTGCGTGCTTGCTCAGGTCGTCATAAATGACCAAAACGTCCTTGCCCTGGTGCATGAAGTGTTCGCCCATGGTACAGCCCGTGTAGGGTGCAATGTACTGCATGGGTGCAAGCTCCGATGCGGTTGCAGACACCACGATGGTGTAGTCCATAGCACCGCCTGCTGTCAGGTTTTCCACCAACTGGGCAACGGTAGAACGCTTCTGACCGATGGCCACATAAATACAGATCACATCCTTGCCCTTTTGGTTCAGGATGGTATCGGTAGCAATGGTGGTCTTACCGGTCTGGCGGTCACCGATGATCAGCTCACGCTGGCCACGGCCAATGGGGATCATGGAGTCAATGGCCTTGATACCGGTCTGCAAGGGACGACTGACGTGCTGGCGGTCGATGATACCGGGTGCGGGCATTTCAATGGGGCGGAAAGTTTCTGCCTCGATAACGCCCTTGCCGTCGATGGGTTCGCCCAGGGCGTTGACAACACGGCCAATGAGGGCCTTGCCAACGGGCACGGAAACCACCTTGCCGGTACGCTTGACTGTATCGCCCTCCTTGATGCCGTCATCGGCACCCAGAACAACCACGGACACCGTGTCCTCTTCCAGGTTTTGGGCCATACCAAATTCCCCGTTGGGGAACTCCAGCAGTTCGCCGGCCATACAGTTGCTCAGGCCGGAGACCTTAGCGATGCCGTCACCCACCAGGATGACCACACCGGTCTCGCTTTCTTCCAGTCGGTTTTCGTAATTTTTAATTTGTGCACGAATAAATTTCGTGATTTCTTCGGGTCGTAATTCCATACTGTTCCTGCTTTCTACCATCAGAGTATGGTGTTATTCAGCAAATGACGGATATGATCCAGCCGGTGGGCCAGGGTATCATCCACACACTTGCCGTCGTAATCCAGGCGAACACCGCCAAGAACATTGGGGTCAATGCGATTGGTCAGCTCCACAATTTTTCCAGTAAGCTTTTCCAGTTTTGCTGTTAAGCGGACACTTTGCTCCTCGCTGAGTGCCACCGCAGTCACCGCTGTGATGGGCAGAATGTTATTATCTGCATTGTAACGGATGCGGTATGCCTTACAGCAATCGGCAAATCTTCGTACATAGCCCTTTTCTGTGAGAATTTTCAGAAAATTCACCACATAGGGATGCACTTTGCCGTCAAAGCTGTCGTCAAGGATCTTGCATCGCTCTGCTTTGGGGAGAGAATGGGTGCACAGCAGGTCGAGAAATGCCGGTTCCTGTGCAAAGCTCTCACACAGCACCTGCAGCTGCCCCAAGATGTCCCGAGACAGGTTTTCCTCCGCTGCCAGCTCATACAGTGCACCACCGTAGATCGTTCCTACTTCTGTCATGCCTGTTCACCCAGCTGAGTAATGAATCCATCCACCAGATCTGTATGATCCGCACTGCTGATTTCCCGGCCTACCACCTTTTCGGCAATGGCCATGGCAATGTCGGAGATCTCATCCTTGGCTTCATTCAATGCTTTTTTCTTTTCCAGAGCTATATCGGCTGTGGCTTTTTCCAGAATGGCATCCGCCCGTTCATTTGCCTGACGGATAATCTCATCCTCCCGCTTTTGACCGCGTGCCACTGCCTGCTGTACCATTTCTTCGCCGGTCTGCGTAGCAACGGACAGCTTTTGGGTATACTCTTTTTCCATTTCCAGAGCGTTTTCCTTGGCAGCGTCTGCATCTGCATACAGTTTGTCGATCTCATCCTGCCGTTCCTGGATCATTTTCATCACCGGCTTGAACAGGAATTTTGTGCCAACGGCAATGACCGTCACAGTATTCAGAAGAGTAAACAACGCCGTCCAAAGATTTACGCCGATAAAATCTTCAAGGTATCCCACGCACTTTGCTCCTTTCCTGCAAAATAAGAAACCGTTCTTACAGTGTGAACAGGATCAAAATAGCGACGACCAGGGAGTAAATACCGGTGGACTCTGTGATCGCACAGCCCAAAATCATATTGGTACGCAGATCGGAAGCAGCCTCAGGCTGACGAGCCATGCCTTCCAGTGCCTTGCCGGCAACATTGCCTTCGCCCAATGCAGGTGCAATAGAACCAATACCCATACACAGACCAGCACCCAGTGCCTTACCCAAAATAGCCAAACCTGTACCCAAATCCATAATAAATTTCCTCCTAAAAATAATTGTTTATATTAAATTAAATTGCTTACATATTTATTCTGCGGCAGCTTCAGGCTCCGGTATGGAGCCTGCGATATATGCCATAGAAAGCAGGGTAAATACCAACGCCTGAATAAAGCCGGAGAAGAAGTCAAAATACACTGACAATACCGCGGGAATACCGTAGGTCAGAATCGGAATACCGGAAATCACATCCAGTGCTTCCAAAAGACCGCAGGTGCCAATCACAAAGGTGATAATGGCAAGGATCTTCAAGCCCAGCTTCTTGCGTTTTCTTCCCAGCAGGAAGATCAGCATACCTGCAACCATCAACACAGTGCCGGTAAGCCAGCCTGCCGAGGAAACAGCACCGATCACTACGGTGGAAGCCAAGGTCAGAGCCGCATACAGAATCGTACCGATGATGCCGCCCACCGACACATTACTGAAATGACGAAAGGACATGGAAAGAGGCTGAGAAACCTCCGAAATAATGTTCATCGGGTTGATATAGTTCTTCAAAAAGCTTCCCAAGCCGTTGTACTTGATGGTGTTAAACCAAATGATAAACGACACCATCAATGCCCAGGTGGCGGTGCAGTTGATATCAGCGGTAGCAGACCGCAGGAAACCGGTTGTACCGATATAGCTGCCCACAATACTGCAAAGGAACAGGCTGCCCATAAAGGGTGTCCAGTGAATGTTGTGGCTTCCCATGGCAGAAACCGTCAGATTGGTGATCATGCTGACACCCTTTTCCACCAGTACTTGCAATTTACCGGGACGTTTTTCGATCTTGCGGCCCAGCAAAATAAAGGCGGTACACAGAATGATCATCACTACAAACGAGGAGACGGTGGTCTGGGAAATGGGAATACCGCCCAGAATAGGAATGGTAAAGTACACATACGCACCGGTTCCCAATCCGTTCATCGTTTCCATAAATTTTTCCATAAATCAGCTCTCACCGGCCTTTCTGAAAAACTCCCACACAGATAAGATGGGACGGGTAAATACCTGAGGAATGACCAGTGCCAGAATGTTGCAGTGGCCACTTTTGCCAAAAATGACCAAAATTGCGGCCAACGCAACCAGTCTGCCGATCATGGACGAACGCATCAGTGCCTGCCCGCCCTTGACGTCCTGCTTGACTGCTCTGTCCGCAGCCAACATGGCGGTCATTGCCATTGCGAAGAAATTTCCAATAGCAACCAGCACACCCACAATGCCGCCAAGCAAAACCGTACTGTCGAATTTATGAAGCAGAGCAAAAGCACCTATCATTGCAGCTGTGCAGATGACCTGCCCCGCTGCCACAACACCGGTCTGAACCAAAACCAGTTTGCGAGAATTCATTGGAAGCCCTCCAAATCAATCATGTTCTGAAAAGGACACCGCCGGAGGCTCGTCCTTCTTTTTGTTCCGGCTCAACCGTGCCAACGATTTCAGAGAGGTCCGGAATCCGTCAAACGCCGAGTAAATACCCAAGCACAGTGCCACCCAGAATATCCACCTGCCCCAGCCAAACTGGTTTTGCAGCCAGAGCCCCAAAAGAGGAAATCCCACCAAAGGTGCAACAACCGACATACCCAACTGGGTCAGCCAGGTCAGTAGCGTCAATTCCTTCAAGGCGAATCTCTCCTTTAACACATAATCACCCAGTATACTACTTTTTATTATACCCTAAATTTGTGGGAAAGCAAGGAATTTTTTGTAAACAACTTATCGTTTTTGATCTCCTTTTTACCATTTCGCACTTTTTGTTGCTTTTCTGAAAAATGTTTTGAAAAAAGCCTTTTCAAGGCCCTAAAAATATAGTAAAATGTTCAAAGAACTTTGGGAGGTGAAGGAATTGGCAGAGCAGGAATTGGTGATTATTCAAGGTACCATCAGTGCTGTGGTGTACCAGAATTACGACAACGGATATGCCGTACTGCGTCTCGGTGTAGGCAGCGGGCAAACTGTCACGGTTGTGGGCACCATTCCCCTGCCCGCTGTGGGCGAACGGCTTATGGTCACCGGAAAATGGGGCAATCACGCCAGCTACGGCCGTCAGTTTGAGGCGGAGTTTCTGGAACGGCTGCTGCCCCAGACCAGCAACGAGATCCTGGCCTATCTTTCCGGACGCATCATAAAGGGAATCGGCCCCAAAACCGCCGCCCGAATCGTCAGCCGCTTTGGCGATCAGACCCTCACCATCATGGAGCAAGAACCGGAACGTTTGGCGGAAGTCGCCGGAATCTCCCGGGATAAGGCCCGGGCCATCGGAGAAGAATTCCGTCAGCGGGTTGGCATGCGGCAGCTGATGGAGTTTTTTGCACAGCATCAGCTCCCCGCCGAGCTGGCGGTGCGCACATACAAGGTCTACGGCGAAGCCACGGTAGATCTGTTATACGACGATCCTTATCTTTTGATGGAGCAGGGTTTGGACGCTCCCTTCGGTGCGGTGGACCGGTTTGCCATTGAATTGGGCATTGCCGGGGATGATATCCGCCGCATCAAAGCCGGAATTCTCTTTGAACTGAATTACAATCTGACGGCCGGCCACAGTTTTCTGCCGGAGGATAAACTGATTGTCGCAACCAGTCAGCTTCTCTCTGTGGAGGGAGAATGTGTCCAGACCGCCGCGGACGATTTGGTGCAAAACCGGCAGCTGGTACGGACCGTGCTGGCCGGGATCACCGTAGTGTACCTTCCTGCCCTTTTTGAAGCAGAAGAATATATCGCCGCCCGTTTGCTGGAAAGTGCCATCAAAACATTCCCCGCCCCCAAAAATCTGGATAAAATGATGGACGCCATCGCCAAGGAAAGCGGCATTGCCTATTCTGACCAACAGGCACAGGCCATCCGTGCAGGTGCCACTTCCGGCATTTTGCTGGTCACCGGCGGCCCCGGTACCGGCAAGACCACCATTTTGAAGGGTCTTTTGTCCCTGCTGGGGCAGATGCAGCTGAAATGCGTCATGGCCGCCCCCACCGGGCGTGCCGCCAAACGGCTGACGGAAGTCACTGGAGAGGACGCATCCACCATTCACCGCCTGCTGGAATGTACCATTGATCCGGTATCCGGGGATATGGTATTTTTACGGGATGAGGCCAATCCCCTGAAAGTCGACGCGGTGATCGTGGACGAGATGAGTATGGTTGACGTACTGCTCCTGAATAGCCTTTTACGGGCCATTCCCAAGGGCAAACGGCTGATTTTCGTTGGCGACCCGGACCAGCTCCCTCCTGTGGGGCCAGGCTTCCCCTTTGGGGATATGCTCCGAAGCGGCGTGCTTCCCACTGTGCGTCTGACAGAGATTTTCCGTCAGGCACAGCAGAGTCTCATCGTCATGAACGCCCACCGGGTCAACAACGGTGAAATGCCGGATCTGAAAAATGTAAAATGCGACTTTTTCTTCCTTTCCTGTCGGTCGGAAGAGGAAATGCGGCAGACTGTTTCCGGTCTGTGCACTTCCCGTCTGCCCCAGAAAATGGGCATCCCGGCATCGGAAATTCAAGTCCTCTCCCCCACCCGTAAGGGCGGTGTGGGCACCGCTGTTCTGAATCAAACCCTGCAAGCCGCCCTGAATCCCCCCGGTGGCGGCAAACGGGAACGGCAGTTTGGAGATTTTGCCTTCCGGGAGGGCGACCGGGTCATGCAGATCCGGAACAATTACGACATCGTTTGGAAAAAATGTGACGGCAGTGCCGTGGGTACCGGCATTTTCAACGGAGATATCGGCGTCATCACCTGCATTGACCCTCACATGGAGACCATGACCGTGGTATTCGACGACCGGGAAGCGGATTACGATTTTACCCAGTTAAACGAGCTGGAACCGGCCTATGCCGTCACCGTACACAAAAGTCAGGGCAGCGAATACCGGGCCGTGATCCTGTGTGCATGGAGCGGTTCGCCCTATCTTTTGAGCCGCAGCGTGCTGTACACCGCCATCACCCGGGCCCGGGAGCTGCTGATCATCGCAGGCAGAGCCGAGACTGTGGCCGCCATGACGGAAAACGCAAAACGTGGCCGCCGATACACCGGTCTGAAACTGCGTTTACAGGAGAAAGCATAATGGGTCTTTGGGATTGGATTTTGGGGCTTTTGTTTCCGCCCAAATGCCTGCTGTGCAGAAAGGTGCTGCAAGACGAGGAACTGGATCTGTGCAAAGCCTGCCGGGCGGACGGCCCGGAATGTACAAATTTCCGAAAAAAGCTACCCTTTATTGACAGTTGGGTAGCCATTTGGTATTATGAAGATAACGTGCGGCGCAGTTTGCTCCGTTACAAATTCCGGGGTGCCCGGAGTTATGCCCAAGGCTATGGCAGACTCCTTGCCATGAAACTGCTGGAAGCGAATGCGGAGGGATTTGATCTGCTCACTTGGGTGCCCACCAGTCCTTTGCGTAGGTTTTTCCGGGGTTACGATCAGGTGGAATTGCTGGCCCAACGGGTCGGACAGGAGCTAGGCATCGAGCCGGTACCGCTCCTGACGAAGATCCGCCACAACCGTCCCCAATCCGGTATCATAGGCGATGCCAAACGCCGGGCCAACGTGCTGGGTGCGTATCGGGCGGAGAACCGGGAGCTGCTCCAGGGAAAACGCATCGTCTTACTGGACGACATCATTACCACCGGTGCGACTGCCGGGGAATGTGCCCGCGTCCTGCTGACCGCCGGTGCACAAGAAGTTCATTGCGGTGCTGTGGCAGTTGCACGGCATCGGGCAAATAACAAAGTTAGGTGAATGTTATGCAATTTTTTTCTCATGACCTGGGCGTGGACCTGGGTACTGCCAATGTGCTGATCTACGTAGAAGGCAAGGGCGTTGTCGTCCGGGAGCCGTCCGTGGTGGCAGTGGACAAGAACACAGGCAAGATCATTCAGGTGGGTTCTGCCGCCCGGAATATGCTGGGCCGCACGCCCGGCAATGTGGTGGCCATGCATCCGCTGAAAGACGGCGTGATCTCCGACCATGAAATGACCGTTCAGATGCTCCGGGAACTGTTCAAGGAAGCCGCCAAGACTTCCCTGTTCACCCCCAAGCCCCGGGTGGTCATCAGCGTTCCCAGCGGTGTCACCGAAGTGGAAGAACGCACTGTGATCAACGCCGCCATCGAAGCCGGTGCCCGCCGGGTGTATCTGATTGAAGAACCTCTGGCGGCCGGTATGGGTGCCGGATTGGATCTGCGTTCTCCCAAGGGCCACATGGTGGTCAACATCGGCTGCGGCACAACGGATATTGCTGTGCTTTCCCTGAACGGTGTAGCAACTTCCTCTTCGATCAAGGTTGCCGGCGGTACATTCGACGAAGCCATTGGCCGTTTCGTCCGCCGCAAGCACAGTCTGGTCATCGGCCAGGCCACTGCAGAGGATGTAAAAATCCAGATCGGTTCGGTCTATCCCCGGGAAAATGTGAGCTACACCATCAAGGGACGGGACGCCAAGTCCGGCGTGCCCCGGGAAGTGACCTTGTTCTCCGACGAGATTTATGAAGTTCTGCGTAAGCCCGCCCGGCAGATTTGGGAAGAGGTCCAGTCTGTTTTGGAAAACACCTCCCCGGAGTTGGTCAGTGATATTTCCGAAAACGGCATTACTCTCACCGGCGGCGGAAGCCAGCTGTGGGGTATGGATAAACTGCTGACGGATGCCACAGGCATCCTGTGCACCCTGGCCGACGATGCGGAGTCCTGCGTGGCTTACGGCTGCGGCAAGAGCCTTGCATGGATCAACCACATGCAGGAAGGCCCGATCAATATCGCCAAAAAGCGTATCATGCGTGGATAAATAAAGAGCCTGCGAAAGCAGGCTCTTTTCATTTTAGTTCTATTGCCACAATTCGGGCATGGGCGGCGTCGTAAAATTCCGGTGTCACGGTACGTCGCTCCTGGGGTTGCACATAAAACAGATGGGTCGAATATGCCACACCGCCTAAATAATAATCCTCCGCTTTCACATACTGCTTGTACCACACAGTCACGTGATCCAGCCTCCTGGAATCCCGGTTGACGATGGTCATTAACGGGCCAAGGCCTACATAATCAACCTGCTCCCGGGACAGTTCCTGAGCATCCCACCGGACGATCAGCTCTTGGCAGGCTTGAATTTTTGCCGGATCACAAGTCATTCTGTTATATTCCAGCACCAGGCAACGGCTTTTCGGCGGCAAACGGTACGCGAAAAAATACAGTTCTCCCTCCGGCGTATCCACCACAAAGGACGCAAAGGCGATCATCCGGTCTGTGGGATTGCGGATCATCAACGCCGCCACATTTTCCACAAAATCGCCGCTTCCGTCCTCCCAGTATGCCCCCTGATACAGCCGCAATTCTTCAGCAATCAAGCCGCTGTCCGGTAATGTGACGGGAAATGACACAGATACGGAGGAAATTTGCGTTGCTTTGGTGGTATTCATCTGGAATGTGGCAACGGCTACCTTCTGTTCGCCGGTGCATCCGCAAAGCGTTCCCGCCACAGCCAGAATAAGCACAATCTTTCGCCATCTGAATCTGCCCCCCATCGCCCGTTTCCTCCCGCATAAAAATGTATTCGCATTATAAAAAACGAGCTCTGACTCTTTCAAGGGAAACGCCGTACTTTCTGCGACTGTAACCAATAAAGTCATCGACAAAATAAAGGATAATGCCTAATCGTGGCATTTTTTACGGATTTTTTCTACGATAAAATCATTATTCTGTGCATAATCTAGTTTCGGGGGGATGGCACAAAAATGGATAGTTATCGTAAAATTTTTATTTGGCTTCTGCCGCTTTTTCTGCTTATGACTGGCTGCTGCCGCATATTTCGCAGTCAGGATGCTGTCCCCTACCGGGTGGTGACGGAAGTTCGTGTCACCTACAAAAACGGAACGCTGGAAAATCATCGGCAATTCTTTCAAGAGGAAAATATTCACAACATTTTGGCGTATCTTCGTTATATCGACCCTTACGGAACACCCAAGGAAGATCCCGAACAAGTTTCCGGACGCATTTTTGACATTTATGTCGTCTACTCCGATGGGAGTAAGCGATTGTATCAGCAGCGTGCCGACCGCTATATGCGTATCAACGGTGGCCCTTGGAAAATGATCGACCCCCAAAAAGCCTTGGCCCTCAGCGGCCTTTTTGGCATGATGCCCAGCGACCCGGTGCCTGTCAGCGAAACACACATCCCACCCCTGATCCGGCCACAGATATAAAATCAGCCCCCTCTTCCGAGGGGGCTCTGTGTTAGGTAGTCTTATAAGCACAACCTTGACCGTCATCCTTGTCCCGGTCGCAGCCGCTGGGGGCGAATTGTGCGGCCGGGAATGGGATCCGGGAGAACATCTCGCAGGGATCCTCCGTGCAACCGGGTGCATCGCAGCATTCCTTGGTGGGAATTGCGTAATCCAACACCGGGACGATCAGCTGGGCGTCCCGTTCCAGACGGATGATGGAGAACTGTCCCAAGGTTACATACAGCCGCTTGCTTTCCCCGGAGATCACCAATTCATCGTCAAACATCTGGCAGATGGGGCCAGGCAATTGGAGTGCTGCGTCGTCCCGGCACTTGCACTCGCACACATCCCGTACTTTGGAGCTGAGCACCATGGGATCCAGCACTTCCACCATTGACACCAATTCGCTAAGTGTCATTAGGCGGCTGCCATATCTTCAAATTTCTTCAGTACCACACGGACGTTGCCGTTTTTATTGACCGAGATGTGGTCAATGATCCGGCGCATATCCATGTTGGTAACGGTTTCCAATTCCAAAAATCGAAGGATCTCCTGACGGTAGTGCTGAACGATTTGCTCTGCATTGCTGAGATTCTCAGCTGACTGGGCGATTTGTTCCAAGTCCAAATCCACAGTCTTCAGTTCTTCCGCAATATCCGCAAGCTTGTCTTTTAGCTCTGCCATACTGATTAAATCATTAGCATACATTTCTTGATAGCGATCTTTTTTGTTCAGCAGCTTTTTCCGCTTGGACTCAATCTTCTGCTTGGCCTGTTCGGGGTTCTGTGCTTCCGGAATCTGTTTATCCAGGCTTTCCAAAATACTTGTCACAAAAACGTCCTTGTCTTCTATCAAGGATGCGAAGTATTTACGAATCTCATCTATCAGTTCCGGCTCATCCAGAATTACACGGTTATCGCACTTCTCTGCGGTGTACTGGTCGTTGGTAACGCACCGCCAGTAGATCCGAGTGTTTACATATGTATAGGTCTTCCGGGTGAATGACCTGCCACAATGTTCACACTTGATGAGCGTGGAGAACACATGCTTGGAGCTGTATCTGGCGTCTCTGAAAGGCTCCCCAGAGTCGTACTTAGTTCGTCGGGAGTCCATGATCTCCTGTGCTTTTTGGAAAACCTCCGGGGTCACAATGGCCCAGGACGGACGCTCGTGATAGAAATGATCCTCTTTGGGAATGTTTACTTGCTTTCCGGTCAAAAAATCTTCGATCTCATACTTGTGGTTGACTAAAATGCCGCAGTACAGCGGGTTCACAAGTACCCGCCGAACGCCCCGCGCATTCCAATCGTTTCCGTATTTGGTTTTGTCGTTGTCTCGGTTTAGGGTCATACTGATGGTTCGGCAGCCTAAGCCCTGTTCATTGTATAGGAAGAAAATCTTACGGACGATTCGAGCTTCCTCTGGATTGATTTCCAAGGTGAACTTGTCGATTCGGTCATAGCCGAAGACCCGCTGAGGAACGCGACCTTTTTCCGCATTGATCTTTTTTCCCCATTTGACACGCTTGGAAAGATTGTTACTTTCCTCCTGCGCCATAGCAGAAAACAGTGTCAACACGAATTCGCTGTCTCCCATAGAGTCCATATTGGCAGTGAGAAACAGGGTGTTGATACCCATAGATTTCAGCTTACGGATGCTCTGCAGGGCGTCTACCGTATTTCTGGCAAAGCGGCTGATATCCTTAACCACCACCATATCGAACAGGCCCAGCTCCGCATCCCGTAAAAGCCGTTTGAATTCCTCACGTTTTTTCAGGGATGTACCGGTGATGCCCTCGTCCGCATATAAGCGGAATAGTTCATGGCCGTTCCTTTTGGCATACTCCACAAAGAATTCCTTCTGGTGGATCAAGCTATCAATCTGCTCGTCCTTGTCCGTCGAGACACGACAATATGCAGCTATTTTCATTTGTTGGTTGCTCCTTTCCGTCAACCAACCCATATCCTGCTTTTATTATAGCATAAAAAGCAAGAAAGGGGAATAACGAGATTCCCCTTTCCGGATATTGGTTGCTCAACTATTAACTGTTCTGTTCTCCCGGCATTGGGAAAGAAGTTTGTCAATCAAAATCTTTTGAAGTTGCCGTTCAAACTCTTCTGGGGTATTGGGATTTATAAAGGTAAAGGTTAGTTGTACCTTTTGCGTTGCCATGGCACGACCCCCTTCCTAAGAACATTCTATTAGGAATGGGTGGCCATAATGCCTATGGCATCGTCTACCCAGCATGCCGAGAACACAGTGCTTTCGAGGGAAAAGAAACAACCACAAACCTCCTTTGGATGATGCCGAGAAACAGTGGTGCTGTTCAACACCTCTGCAATCTCATCACAGGCAAAGGCGGTTTCGGTGGTATTCTTAATTTTTAATACGATACTATCAATCAAGGATAGTTACCTCCTAAATTTCGTTGCCTCCATTTCTGCCGGAGGCGGGCAATCTAAAATACATCATAAATTTCTCCTTACGGGCGGTGACGGTTGCCACCGCCCTTGTTTCATTGGACCCTGGTATTTCCTTATATATCAGTCCCACATATTGGGGGACGTTATTTTCGTTTTGAAAAACTCCTTCTTAACTATAAAAAACAAAAAATGGGGTGTGCTACTTGGACTTTCTCTTGACCTTTACCTCGGCCAGATAAATCCTCGTTACCTTGCATCGATGATGCCCGAGATTCTCGCTAACGATCTTTTCCGCTTGCTTGGGTTTCACTTTCAATGCCTCTGCATAGGTCTTCTGTGCGTAGCTGTGGCGAAGTCCGTGCCAGGAGATGGTGGCGTGCCTTTTCTTCTTATCGGCTTCCACGATCTTGTCACGATCCTTGACCATAAACTTCTCTCTGTTGTGGCTCATCCAATTCTGCATCGATTTGATCTCCATCTTCACACCGTGCTTTTCGCTGCCGGAGATCAGATAATCCCCGGGCTGTAAGCCCATAGCCTTTGCATATTCCACATACTTGGAGATCATTGCTCTTTGCATCGGATTCAGCTTAATGGCACGTCTTTGACCGCCTTTGCCTTTGGGCACAACGAAAATACCGGTATTCCTTGCGGATATCAAATACTCAACCCTTGTGACGCAGATTTCTTCCACTCTTAAGCCTAACTCGTAGGCCAGATCGATAGCGATCACAACGTCAGTTCTGCCCATTCTCGTTCCAATGGCAACTGCTTTCTCCTTTTCCTCGGGGAGCCAGGCACGATTCTCCGTACCCACAACTCTCTTTGGAAGATTCAGGCTGCGGTTGTCGGACAGTTTGTTTTTGCCACCGGACAGTCTGTAGAAGAACCGTATGCCTGCCAGCTCTGCCTGAATGGTAGCGGGCGATGCACCGTTTGCCTTCAGATATTCAGCATAGGCGCGAAAATGTCTGTCGTCCACATTCTTGAATTTCTCAAGACGAAAACGGGCGGCTAAGAAACAGCAGAATCTTTTGGCTGCTTCATAATACCGAACTCTGGTCTTGAAACTCTTCTCGTTGCTGTGTTTGTAGATCGACGTGACCTGCCCCAGCAGATTCTTGACCAGTCCCGGATTGATCGCCCCGGGAGGGGGAAGTTTCTCCGGAATTGTAGTGTTTGCACCGGGTGGTGCGTAGACCCTTACCGGGTCTGTGCGCTTATATTCCATAAGCGTACCTCCTGTTTCTATTATTTTTTTATTTTCACGCAGCCCAAGCCAGGGTCAAGTGCTACGAAAAAATCTGTGTACGAAAATACGTGGTTTATGGGTTTTGCGGGATTTTTCGTCACGAGAATTTCAGATGTGCTCGGTGACGAAAATAGTTTTGCTGACCAAAAATTTTCCGTCATTTTGAAATGACAGTACATATATCATTTCGAAGATACAGATTGCTTTCGAAATTAGTCATTTCGAATTGATAGTAGATATATCATTTCAAAACGATTGAGGGCGCTGTCGCTTATTTCGAAATGACAGTTTTCTATAATTTCAAAAAGACAGTTATTTCTAAACTACTCATTTCGAAGGGATAGTCATATATCATTTCAAAAAGATTGTCCGCAGGGCATAATTCACCCACTGTCAAAAGGGGTACATCTACTCTTGTTTCTCACTGATTCTATTTTGACGCGGGGAATTATACCCTGCTAATCACGGCTCTCCGACCTCGTCTCCGAGCCGTTTCTATCTGAC
>JAZOBY010000084.1:0-9311 GCA_045596215.1 Faecousia sp. | reverse complement strand
TGTTCACGGATTCGTCGGTCATAGAAGCCAGACGGGCATCACGCTTATTAAAGATCTCGTTTGCCTGTGCGCGCAATTCCTTATTCTGGTCAGCATCCACAACGATAGTGACCTGGCACTTGTCAACAACAGCCTCAAATTCGCTCTTGACCTTTGCGTACAGGACCTCGCCCAAATGACGGAACTTAAAGCCTGCCTCGAAATCAGCCTTGGAGATACGCACGCGGATCATATCACGCTGACCGGTGTGCATAACGCCCTCGATGCAGTTGATCCATGCGTGGATCTTACGCTCCATAACAGACTCAAAGTCAGCCTGCATAGCCTTGCCCGCAACCTCGATGGTATAGGACAGGGAGATCTTGGAGCCAACAGGGATCTCGTCGATCTCAGGACCGACCACAGTGATCTTGTGATCCTCGATCTCCTGCATCTCCTTGGTCTGAACCAGCTCAAAGCAGTCCACACGGGAGCCGTCCACTTCTACCTGCATATCGCCCTTACGGATGATCTCACCCTCAAAGGCAGAGGCATAGGAAACAGGAATATCGATCTTGGTGATCTTCAGCTTGATATCACGGGCTTCCAGAGAGGTAGCGTTCCACTTGGAGGTATCCAACTGCTGGATCAGGCTCTTGGGAACACGGAACATATTCTCAGTTTCGTTGGAGATAACGGGGAAGCCCAACTGGATAGCACCTGCACCGTAGGAAACGATCTCGTCAGTCAAAGACTTGTAAGCGTTTACAAAAGCACGGATACGGTCCATTGTGTACTTGTACAGTGCCTTGGTGTCGCCGGGGGCGATAGCACCGAAGATCAGCGCAGCACGCAGAGCCACGGAAACAACATGGATCACAGACTGATCCTCGTAGCCCAAAGGCACAACACGAACGCCTTCACCCAGATTCATACCGGAATCTGCGCAGTGCTTGACGGAATCACCGGTCAGGGTGACCAGCAGACCCAGTGCCTGATAGGACTTTGCCAGCTCTACAGTCTGTGCGGGATCTTCAGCACCGCCGATGATAACGGCAACGCCGGGGATATCGCCGGTAACCAGGGGCAGACCCAGATTACGAACGAATGCGTCGGACAAAAAGCCCATTTCAGGCTCTGCATAAGGCTCAGCACCGTGCAGGTACTTCAAAACCTCCAAAAATTCTGCACACAGGGCAGATGCGATACCGCTGTCAAAAGCATCCTGCAGGCGGGGATTGCGGGTCATCATAGGATGAATGTCGCCTTCCAGGGCAGCCTTCAGCTCGCCTAATGTATTGATTTTCTTGCCGGTAATGCTGTAGTAGCAAGGCAGGTTGTAAGCAGTATTGGGGAATGCAACAGGCTCTGCTTCGCCGTACTGAGCAATAGCGGCGTCAATGGCGGCAACAGTACGCTCGTAGTTGTAGTCGTTACCGCCGAAAACTCTATCAAAAAGTGTCACGATATTTTTTCCTCCTTTAATTATTCATCACGATCCAAAATCGCTTTGATTGCGCGGATCTCCTCAATCGCCTTGGGGCTGAAATCGTAGGGGGATTTCCCCTGACGGTCTGCATCGATGACTTCTGTGTTGTAGTGAATGATGCCCAAAAGGTCTTCTGCCGGAATCGCATTGCGGACGAAATCCTCATCCTGCTGATCCCGCACCTTATTGGCAACCACACGAACCCGCTTGACACCCAGGTCTGCAGCCAGCCGCTTCACATTGCGGTAGGTCTGCACGCTTCTGGCACCTGGCTCGATCACCACGATAAACTGATCCATATTGGCAGCCGTTCCTCTGCCCAAGTGCTCCAGGCCGGCTTCCATATCCATAATGACCACATCGTCCTTACGGTAGGTCATGGCAGCCAGGATGGATTTGAGCATCACATGCTCCGGACAGACACAGCCGCTGCCGCCCAAGTCCACCGTACCCATTACCAGCAGCTTCACGCCGTTAATGGATCTGGCAAACTTTTCGGGAATATCGGCAACGTAGGGATTGAGCTTATAAAACTTATTGTCATCGCTGGCACCGGTGCGCTCCTTAGCCAGGTCCTTCATTTTGGAAATGGGGATGATCTCGTCCACTTCCTCCTGAGAAAGGCCCAGGGCAAGCCCCAAATTGGCATCGGGGTCTACATCGGCAGCCAGTACAGTTCTGCCCTCATCGGCATATAATCTTGCCAATGTGGAGGACAATGTGGTCTTGCCCACACCGCCCTTACCGGTAATTGCAAGTTTCATGAAATAAAGACCTCAAATAATCAAATTTGTACAGGTCATCAGCCAGAGATTTTTTCGCAGATCAAACAATCAAAGCCGCCGGCATACACAGGTATTCCAAGGCTTGGATTGTGAAGCGCTGCGGAAAAAGATCCGCTGATTAGATACCCAGAGCGGCACGCTTAGCTTCGATGCAGGCAATCATCTTGTCGCCCAGGCTGTCGATGTCGGTATCCACAACGAACTTAGCCTCGACCCACTTGTTGATGCCGTTCTCGCCCTGGAGCAGCTCGGTGACTTCCGTAGAGCCCTTGGAGTAGGGATCCACGCCCAGGAAGGTCTCAATACCGGTAGCCACAACATAGTTACCGATGGAAACAGCCTTCTCAGACATCCATTCGGGAGCGCAGCCGACTACAGGAACCTGGGAAATGTTGATGCCCCAGTCCTTGGCAATGTCGGAAGCCAGGATCATCATACGGGAGATATCCACGCAGGAGCCCATATGCAGAACAGGAGGAATGCCGGCCAGCTCGCAAACACGCTTCAGACCTGCGCCGCAGTATTCCTTAGCCTGCTCGGGATCCATCAGGCCAGCCTTGGCAGCAGCCTGTGCGGAACAGCCGGTGGTAATAACGATGATATCGTTCTCCAGCATCTTCTTCATCAGATCAATATGGGCAGTGTCGGGACGGACCTTGGGGTTGTTACAGCCGACCATAGCCACGGCGCCGCGGATAACACCGGAGTGGACGCACTCGACCAGGGGCTTGGTGGTGCCGAACTCGTCCAGCTGAGAGTTGGCAACGGTATCCAGAACGCCCTTGATGGCTTCCACAGAATAACCCACGCGGGCCTTCTGCTTCTGAGAGGGGATGTTCACCAGCTCAGGAGTACGGTTCTTGAAGTTCTCGATGGCCATCTTCACGATCGCCTTTGCGTTCTCGCCGGCAGTTTCGGCGTGGAACTGGATGAACTCGGAGTCGGGCATCCGGGCGATGGGAGAGGTGGTGATAAACTTGGTGTGGAAGCACTTACTGAGGGGGCCCAGTGCAGGGAAGATACACTGCACGTCCACCACGATGGCTTCACAAGCACCGGTAAGTACAACATTTTCCTGGTTCAGGAAGTTACCGGCCATGGGGATGCCGTGACGCATGGCAACTTCGTTGGATGTACAGCAGACGCCGGAAACAGTAATGCCCTTAGCACCCAGGCTCTTGGCGTATGCGATCATCTCAGGATCGTTTGCGTAGTAAACGATCATTTCAGACAGGGAAGGATCGTGACCGTGGACAACGATGTTCACATTTTCCTTCTCCATAACACCGATATTTGCCTCGGTGTCCATGGGCTTGGGAGTGCCGAACATAACATCGGAGAACTCGGTGCCCATCATGGAGCCGCCCCAGCCGTCGGACAAACCGGCGCGCAGAGCCTGACGGATCAGCGCCTCAGGCAAGGAAGAACAACCCATATGGGTCATGTGCATGGCGGTTGCGATCTCCCGGTCGATAGCACGGGGCATGATCTCTGCCTTTCTCCACAGATCCTTGGTGTGCTCGGGAGCGCGCTGTGCGAACTTCTGCTCGCCGAAGGGGAAGCCGTATTCCAGCAGGCCGATCTCGGCCATTTCGTGAGCCAGGTCATAAATGTCCTTGCCCTCGGTCTCAACGCCCCATTCCTTGGCGATGCGGATCAGCTTTTCAGGATCCTTGACCTGATAGTTGCCGCCTTCCTTGGTCTGGTGCAGGGTGTGCATGATCTCACGGCCATGGTCAGAGTGCGCAGCAGTACCGCCTACGGTAAAGCGCAGATAGTTACGGGCAACGATGCCGTGAACATCGCAGCCGCAGATACCACGGGGTGCCTTGGGGGTAATGCGGCAGGGTCCCATGGAGCAGATCCGGCAGCAGGTACCTCCTTCGCCGAAGCCACAGTGGGGAGACTGGTTCTTAACTCTCTGCTGCCAAGTGTCCGCGCCAACTTTGTTGGCGGTTTCCAGCAGGGAATTGGTGGCAGCTTCCATCTCCTCGACGGTTGTAGTGAATGCCCAATCCTTCAATCTAGTTTCCTCCTAATTGATTATTCAGCCGATACACATTTTATGCATCGGCACATAGTGTATCAGCATTATTTTACCGCTTAAAGTGGCAATTGTCAATCCGTGTTTTATGATGAAAACATTAATTTTTTCTATCCCCCGCTGGGGGATGTAACATTCCCCTCCGGGAAAGCCCGGAGGGGATGCGGATTCAACTAACTTTGGTCACGATCTTGGGGATCCGTGCCAGCAGCAGGGAAACCACCGCTGTGATGATCATTTCCGGAATCATGTACATTCCGTTATACACCACGCTGTACACAAATCCCAGCAGCTCGGGACTCAGGGTTTCCACCAGGGTCGTACCCCAGGTGGGGAAGCCTTCCTGGGTGAAGAACCATTCGGCATACCCGGCAAACAGAATGTAGCCGGAAGCGATATGTGTCACATATCGGGCACCCAGGGCTACCAAAGAGCCGGTCATCAGTGCCACACCGGAATTTTGAATCTTATTGCGGAACATGCCGCCCAGACCCAGCACTGTAAAGGCTACCACATAGTCCAGCAGGCACATGATGAGGGCATTGGCGATGAGCACGCCGTCACCAAAATAGCCGGGCTGAAATGCCGCCATCACCGTTTTTGTACCGATGGCCATTTCCAGCAGGGCATAGGCAACGCCCGCACAAATGCCCCATTTCACGCCGTGCCGATAAGAAATCAGCACCACCGGGAGCATGCTGACCAACGTGATCTGACCGCCAAAGGGCATTTCCGGGATGAACATTTTGCTGAGGAGCTCCAAAACGATTGCCAACGCCAGGAGCATGGCACTCTCTGTTAAGCGCCGTGTTTTGCTTGTCATATTTCATGACCTCCGAAATAAAAAATACCGCATTGCAAACCCGTCCAGGTGCAATGCGATACTTCGTACGCCAGTATCTCATATGTGCATCTTTCCCTCCGACGGTATTAGCCGTATCAGGTTCACGGGTCAGGACGCTTAAGTCCAATCTCAGCCAGCTGCTGCCGGCCCCCCGAAGATTGATTTGTTTTGCGGTTCGGTCTTATTATAGTAGATTTTGGCGAAATGTCAAGCCATTTGCAGGCTCAATTTCTGATTGCCCAGGATGTGGAAGTGCAGATGGTGCACGGTCTGGCCCGCGTCTTGACCGCAGTTGGATACTACCCGGTAGCCGTTCGTCAGCTTTTCCGCGGCAGCGATCTGGGGAATGACCTCAAAAATGTGGGCGACCACAGCGCTGTTTTCAGCGTTGATGCCGTCAACAGACGGAATGTGTTCCTTGGGGATCACCAGAATGTGGGTGGGTGCCTGGGGGTTGATATCCCGGAAAGCGTACACAGTTTCATCCTCATAAACTTTTGTGGAGGGGATCTCCCCGGCAATGATTTTACAGAACAGACAATTCATATTTCTGCCTCCTTGTGGATTTTTCTCCATTGTAGCACACCTTCCTTGTCCTTGCAACGGCAGAGGAAAATATTTTCAATTCCCTGCCCCCTTTCGTGGAGTTTCCCACGCTCCGGGCCGTACAATGGGACTACACTTTACAAAGGAGGAACGGCCATGCAATGCACAAAACTCAAAACCTACATGGAGACCGGAAGGGTGGTGTTCCTCCCTGCCCGGGCCATCAAGCCAAACCCAGCTCAGCCCCGGCAGGTATTCCGGGAAGATGCTTTGACGGAATTGGCCGATTCCATCCGCCAGCATGGCATTTTGCAGCCCCTGTCCGTCCGTCGGAGCGTGGTGGGGTACGAACTCATCGCCGGAGAGCGGCGGCTGCGGGCGGCCCAGATGGCCGGGCTGACGGAAATTCCCTGCATCGTGATGAACATGGACGCCCAGGAATCCTCCGTGGCCGCCATGATTGAGAATTTACAGCGGCAGGATCTGGATTTTGTGGAAGAAGCCACGGGCATCGCCCGGCTGATGGACCTTTGCAATATGAGTCAGGAGCAGGCAGCAAAATACTTGGGCAAAAGCCAAAGTGCCATCGCCAACAAGCTGCGGATTTTGCGTCACTCTCCCCAGGTGCTGGAAGCCCTACGGCAGGCAAATCTGACAGAACGCCATGCACGGGCATTGTTGAAATTAAATGGCGAGGGTGAAAAAATGCGGGCCATTGAAGTAATCACCCGGCTGGGCATGAGCGTGGCACGGACGGAAAAGTACATTGAGAACCTGTGCTCCGGGCAGTTGGCACATAACCGGGGTGTGAATGTGGGGGCGTTTCTCAATAACCTGAATCAGTCCTTGCAACGGATCCAGTCCTCGGGCATCTCCGCCATCTCCGAACGCCGGGAAACAGATAACGAAATCGTCCTCACGATCACCATTCCCAAGGTTTGAGCCATGTAAACGAAACTGCGACTTTACATTTGCATGTGCTTATGGTATGATGCAAAATGGTGATTATATGAAAAATAAAGAAATCTTATTATTGATCGTAATCTGCCTGCTGTTTTCCCTTTGCGGCACAGCCTGTGCCCCCCAAGGCGAAAAGTGGGAGGATATCAAAAACTACTATACGCTGACTGAACACAGCAACTCCACCTATTCATACAGCATGAAAGACAAAAACGGCAATGTATTTTACAAAGAGGAATATGTCACCAAAGCACCCCAGATCACACAGCCCTCTCCTTCTGTGTTTGGGCTTGTCACCCAAACCGGAACGGGTCTTTCCACCAACTGGGCCGTGTACTGCGACGTAGAAAACGGCAAGGTATCCAACAAGTTCCACTATGTTTTGGGGGCCAACGACAAGTATGTGGTGTACGCGCTAGATCGGGCGGAAGGGCACTTCATCATCGTTCAGGATATCTTCAACATGGGTGTCTATTACACCAAGACCAAGCTCAGACTCGTTTCCTCTGTTGCGTCCGATTTTGCCATTGCCTGCAGATTTGACGAAGCGGGCAACGCCATCGTCACCTATCTGTCCGGTGACGAGTATACCGAAACAGAAATAACCATCACAATCCCATAATGAATTCAGCGGAGTGCAATGCACTCCGCTGCTTTTCGCATCAAGAAAACCGGGCTAAAAACTTGATGTTCTTAACATTAGCTATTTGTTAAAGATCTGCCTTCCCATTCCGGATCACTGCCAATGCCCATAATGTCCACAATTGTGGGGGCGATGCTGAAGTCTTTTGGGGAGAGAGGATTTTGGGTGTTGCTTTTTTCGGTTGGTTCTGATATACTATGTATCTACAAAGTCAAAATTTCCCATTGAGTGGGAGTAAACCCATTGTTTTTTGGATACTCGGCGGCCTGTAACCGCCGCAAAAGGAGATGTGCCTATGCTTGCAATTATCAACGCGACTCTGGTTATGAAGGATCATCTGATCCCGGCAGCGGTTTTGTTTGTGGAAGACGGCAAGATCGCCGGCTTCGGCCCAATGCGCAATACCGCCATACCGGAAAACTGTGAAATTATGGATGCCAATGGTGCTTATGTAGGCCCCGGTCTTGTGGACATCCACACCCACACCGGTGCCGATTACCGTCTGTGGCAAAATCCCATTCCCGGTGCTCAGTTCCATCTGGCCCATGGCACTACCACTGTTCTGGTGGCGTCATATCCGCGGATGACCAAAGAAGAATATATCCAAATGGCAGAAAATGTCCGTACCGCCATGGCTGATCCAAAAGGTGCCAATATCGGTGGCCTGTATTTAGAAGGCCCATATATCAATCCTGCCTACGGCTCTAACCGGGCGGCAAACCCCTGGAACAACAAACCCATTGTGGCGGAAGATTACGAACCCATCATTGCCGCCTGCGCCGATATGGCCCGAATTTGGGGCTTGGGACCGGAACAGGAAAATGTGGAAAACTTTGTAATCGCCGCCCACAAAGCCAATCCCAATACCCGCTTTGCAGTCACGCACAGTGAAGCAACGCCGCAGCAAATCGAAGCCTTGATGCCCTACGGTCTATGCGTCGGCACCCACCACACCAATGCCACCGGCACCATTGTCAACTACCCCGAGTGCCGTGGTGTTTGCGTAGACGAAGCTGTCAATTACAATTCCGGCATCTATGCAGAGCTGATTTGTGACAGCTGTGGCATTCATGTAGACCCGTATATGCTGCGCCTTGTGCGCAAGATCAAAACTGACGATCGCATCATTTTGATCTCTGACCGTAGCTATGCCGATGCTCCCAACCCTCCGGGCTATGAAAATGTGACGGATATTAACTTTGACAAATGGGGCGACATTGCCGGCTCCAAGCTGACTTTGGAAGTAGCCTGCCGCAACTATATGGTTCATACCGGTGCATCCATTGTGGATGTGTTCCGGGTAGCGTCGTTTAACCCTGCACGTGTGGCCGGTTTTATGGACCGGGGCGAAATCCGGGTAGGTCTGCGTGCGGACCTGATCTTTGTAGATCCGTGGATGAATGTAAAGACTGTGATTTTAAACGGAGAAGTGCAGCACGAAGCCGTTTAATAAACCGCAGGCATAAATTATTTCCATTGCAAAACCAAAAGCTGCCTATAAAGTAAATCCCAAAGTTTGGCAAAAATTTAATATTAACTTACTTGTGAATGAGTTCGGTATTGCACCGGACTCATTCCTTTTAATAATGAATGATGAAAAATGAATAGTGACCAATACAAACAAAAATCCCGAAAAACACTGAAAAACGCCAAAAGGAACCAACGAACGAACCAACGGTCATAAAAGAAACTGTTATATGCTCTCCCCCATTTAGTCCTTAACCGCACTCTGTAAGGGCACTTTGAAGGAGGCCATTGTCAAAAAGGTGTATGCAAAAAGTGAAACAACACCTATGACAACACCCCGCCTTTGTACGAAGGCGGGGTGTTTGCCGTTCATTGAATGTTGATTACTTAAGAAGGACCTCAAGAATCTGTGGTATATTCTTCTTTCCAAAAGATACTTTCTCGTTATTGATCACAAGGCAAGGCACACTCATCACGTTGTATTGATTTTTGAGATTCTCAAAATGGCGAATGTCATACACATGGGCTGTTACATTGGGATTCTCAGCAGCGAT
>JAZOBY010000083.1:0-3757 GCA_045596215.1 Faecousia sp. | reverse complement strand
AAAATTCGCTTTTATAAGGCTCAGCTCATGGAAATGATCCGTATCGGCCTTCCTGCCGGTATTCAGAACTCGCTGTTCTCGATTTCCAACGTCATCATCCAAACCTCCATCAACTCCTTCGGCGATATCTTTATGTCCGGTAATGCTGCCGCAAATAACGTTGACGGTTTTCTTTACGTCACCCTGAACGGCTTCCATCAGACTGCACTGAACTTCATCGGTCAGAATGTGGGTGCCGGTCAATACAAGCGCGCGAAGAAAATACTTTGGTCCTGCCTCGGCTTTGTTGTTGTAGTCGGATTAATTGCTGGTACCCTCATTTGTGCAGCCGGCCCCTTCCTACTTTCCATCTACGTTCCCGACTCGCCGGAAGCCGTAATGTGGGGCATGGTCCGACTGACTTGTCTCTGTTACCCCTTTGTACTCGGTGGTCTGATGGATGTCTCTACCGGTGCGCTTCGCGGCATGGGCGCATCCACCTCTCCCATGATCATCTCGGTTCTCGGAATCTGCGGTCTTCGTATTCTCTGGATTTACACCATCTTCCAGATTCCTGCGTTCCACACCCCCCAGTGCCTGTACTTCTCCTATGCGGTGTCGTGGGGCGTCACATTCCTTTGCCAGTTGGCCGCCTTCTTCATTGTATATCGCCGTCGGACCAGAGTTGCCATTGCTTAATCTTCAGAACTCCCTGAACACAAGTTTAGGGAGTTCTGCTTTTTATACCGGACAAATTTAATTGTACTTTTTTCAAAAAAACTCTTTACAAATCTGGATTTATCAATTATAATAAATCAGTCGCAAGTTGGGGGTATAGCTCAGCTGGGAGAGCGCTTGAATGGCATTCAAGAGGTCAGCGGTTCGATCCCGCTTATCTCCACCAACGAAAAAGGACATCCGAGAGGATGTCCTTTTGTTTTATCAATCGATATTCAAGGAAATGATCCATGTGAAAAAACAATCAAAACAAATTGCCGTTTGTGGAATCACGACTGCACTGGGCGTTGTATTCATGTTCCTCGGGAACGTTCTGGGCCTTGGAATGTATCTGATTCCAATGCTTATTGGCATGTTCCTGACCTCGATCGGTGGTGCATGGGGCAAAAAGTTTCAGATTTTGCTTTGGCTTGCCATCGGCTTGCTCTGCCTGATTCTTGTCCCTTCCCCTGAGCAAAATCTAATGTTCCTTGGGCTGTTCGGATGGTATCCGATTTTGCGGCCCACGCTCCAAAAGCTGTCAAAAGTACTGCGTATTGTAGTAAAATTTCTTATATTTAATATTGTCGTCATCGGCTTGGAGGCGCTTGTCATTCTTGTTCTGGTCCCTGAAGCTCTCGGCACCACATTGACCATTCTTTTACTGGTTCTTGGCAACATAACATTTTTTGTTTATGACCTGGCCATTCCACGTTTCGAATATCTTGCTGCAAAACACCTGAAAAATATCTTTCAATGAACAATGCCGTCCCGGTCTGGGACGGCATTGATTTTATATCCAGTTACTTGCTGCTTTTGCGCCCAATCAACCAGAAAATAAAGGTCAAAATCAAGCCGGCGCCGACACCATACATAAAATTATTGGTTGCCACAGTCAGAACAACGGTCAGGATAATGACAACAGTCTCCTGAATGGACTTCTTATCGCGGTTTTTAAACATACCCACAAGGTTCTTCCAGTCAAAGGTGGTAATGGAAACATAAATCATAACAGCAATCAGAGCAGCCAGAGGAATGGCACCCAGCAAACCGGAACCAAAGCCCAGCAGGCAGGCCAGCAGCACACCGGAAACCAAAGTGGACAAACGGCCGCGACCGCCGGACTCTACGTTGGCAATGGCCTGACCCATCATGGCACAGCCGGGCATGGCGCCGATCAAACCACAGGCTAGGTTGCCGATACCCTGTGCGCAGCACTCACGATTCTTGTTGCTGCCGGACTCGGTCATGCTATCCACAACGCGGGCAGTCAGCAAAGTCTCCAGCAAACCAACAAAGGCAAGAGAAATGGAGATGGGAAGGATAATCTTCAAGGTTTCCCCGTTCAAGGGAACCTGAGGGAACTTGATCGTCGGAAAAGCTGCCTGCAGATTGCCCAAATCGCCGATCATAGTCACGTCGGAATTTCCGCCGGTCAGCAGACCAACGATCAGTGAAACCACGGTCACAACGATAATGGAAACCAGCGTGGAGGGAACGGCCTTGGTAATGCGCGGAAACAGGTAAATCACAAGCAAGCCAATAGCAATAAAGGCAAACATCTTTACAGCACCAAGCGTCGTTCCGCCCAAATGATCGAAGCAGCTGCTGACCTGAGACTTGAAGATAATGATGGCCAAAGCATCACAGAAACCCACCACAACCGTGTTAGGCACATACTTCAGCAGATTACCCACACGACAAAGGCCAAGAATAAATTGAATCACGCCAGCCAAAAGCACCGCGGCAAACAAATACTGAACGCCATAATTCTTAATGAGCGTCACGACCACAACGGCCATGGAACCGGCACCGGCCGAGACCATGGCAGGACGGCCGCCGAAAAGGGACATTAAAATCAGGAAGGCGATGGATGTATACAGACCCAAAATGGGGTCCACACCGGCAACAATGGTAAAGCCAATCACTTCGGGAATGACAGAGAAAGCCGAAACACAGCCGCCGAGGATGTCGCCCTTGACGTTGCTCTTCCATTCACGAAGTTCTCTTTGAACAAACGCGCGCATAGTTTCTCTCCTTTTTTGCAAATCTTAATTATTTTACCATATTTACATTTTTTTGCAAGACATATACCCCGTTGTTTCCTCTTTGATTGGCAAATTCTTCTTGCATCCCCCCTTTTTTGATAGTATACTTAATCTAATGCTCATTTCGAAGGAGAGAAAGAGATGGAGAAAAAAGAAACTCGCGGCAGTTTTACCGGCTCGCTGGGCTTTGTTCTGGCTGCAGCCGGCAGTGCAGTTGGTCTGGGAAATATCTGGCGTTTCCCCTATTTGGCCGCCAAAGATGGCGGTGGTGTATTTCTGCTGTGTTATCTGATTCTGGCACTGACCTTTGGTTTTACCCTGCTGACCACCGAAATTGCCATTGGCCGTAAAACCGGCCAGAGCCCCCTGACCGCTTATCGCCATCTGCACCCCAAGATGGGTTGGGTCGGTTTGTTCGCCTGCATTATCCCCTTGCTGATTCTGCCGTACTACAGTGCCATCGGCGGTTGGGTTCTGAAGTATTTTATCACCTTCCTGACCGGAAACGGCATGGCCGCCGTGGACGGTGGCTATTTTACCGGTTTCATCACTGCTCAATGGGAACCCATCATCTGGTTTTTGATTTTTCTTGCTGCCACTGCAATCGTTGTATACAAAGGCATTGACAAAGGCATCGAAAAGCTTTCCCGTATTCTGATGCCCGCTCTGCTTGTATTGATTTTAGGCATTGCAATTTTCTCCCTGACCCTGAAGCACACCGATGATGCCGGCGTCACCCGTACCGGCCTGCAGGGTCTGGCTGTTTACCTGATTCCCAATTTCGAGGGCATGACACTGAAGACCTTTATGGTGATCCTGACCGATGCCGCAGGTCAGCTGTTCTATTCCATCAGCGTTGCCATGGGCATCATGATCACCTACGGTTCCTATGTAAAGAAGGATACCAACCTGATCAAGTCAGTCAATCAGATTGAGATCTGCGATACCGTGGTTGCTTTCCTTGCCGGTTTGATGATCATCCCTGCCGTGTTTACCTTCATGGGCAGCGAAGG
>JAZOBY010000082.1:0-1672 GCA_045596215.1 Faecousia sp. | reverse complement strand
CTTCCTAAGACCGCTTGGCCTCCGACTTAGGCCGGATCGGTCCGCATGGAAAATCAACAACTTGATATCCGCTTCCCGGATGCCGATGTCGCTTGTCTTGTTCGCTGGCAGGAGGGGGAACGATTGACAGGAAGCATTACTCAAGATGGATATACGTTTGATTTGGAACTCACCCGTAAACCGGTGATATTCCGTCGTCCCCAAACTCCCCAAGCCCCTTTCCCTTACGCATCGGAAGAGGTGGAAATCCCTCATCCGGAAGCAGCCATCACGTTGGCCGGGACGTTGACACTTCCGAAGAATCAGTCTCAAAGCCCGGTGGTACTTATCCTTTCCGGTAGTGGTGGACAGGATCGGGACAACACCTTTTTTGAGCACAAAACCTTCTGGGTGATTGCAGATTATTTGGCACGGAAAGGCATTGCGACTTTGCGGGTGGATGATCGGGGCATCGGTCGCTCTACCGGAGATTTTCAAGCTGCCGGATTGCCGGATTTCGATACCGATGCACAGGCAGCCTTGGCTTATCTGAAAAAGCGTCCGGAAATCGATACTGCCCACGTGGGTGTAATTGGTCACAGCGAAGGCGCTTTTGTTGCCTTTTGTTTGGCCGGACGAAAAGAGGTGGATTTTATCGTGACCATGGCCGGAGGAGGAGTCAACGGGCGGGAACTGCTGTTGATGCAACGGGCGGCCTTGTTGAAAGCTTCGGGAGCTCAGCCGGAATTCATTGAACAATACAACCAATATATGCGCCAAGCGCAGGAGGTGGTATTACAGACGGCAGATGCTACCTCTTGTGAAAAAAGATTGGGCACCCTTTTTGCAGGAACCCCTTTGACCGGTCAGGAAAAAGCCATCACCAAGCAGCTGTATAATCCAGGGAAAATCGAATTGTTAAAATACGATCCGGAATGGGATTTTCCAGAGATCAGTTGTCCGGTGTTGGTGCTGAATGGAGATAAAGATTGTCAAGTGCCGGTAGAAAATCTTACCTACATACAACAAGGGATCTCTGGCAACGGAAATACCCAAGTCACCACCATCACCTATCCCGGTTTGAATCACATGTTTCAAACGGCGCAGACCGGATTGCCGGTTGAGTATTCAGATATCGAGGAGACCATTCACCCCAAGGTGTTGGAAGATTTGGCCCAATGGCTGTTACAAATTTCGGGGAAAGCCCAGTAAATTGATCGTGAATTTCAGATTCAATCTGTTTGCCATCTCTTTATCTCTTGGGAGAGAATGGATACATACTCAAAAAATAGTCGGAAACTTTGTAATTTCGTACTTGGGTTCGTTTCTTTGATGTATCTTTACACCCAAATAAAATATGAATCGAGATGAAAAAATATATACCTAACGGGATTACCTGTATGAACGTGATATCCGGTACCTGCTCCATTTTCTTGGCGATGTACGGATGCTTGATGGAGGCTGCATTGTTGATTTTGGTGGGGATGGTTTTTGATTTTTTTGATGGTATGACGGCCCGATTGTTGCATGTAAAATCCGAATTGGGGAAAGAGTTGGACTCTTTGGCGGATGTGGTAAGTTTTGGTGTGGCTCCGGCTGTGTTGGCCCATTTCTTGATCTTAAAAACGTTGCCGGGGGGAACGATGGACCATTTTTCTGCTTGGTCTTTTTGGGAAAAAGTGGTGCTGTTTGT
>JAZOBY010000081.1:0-5676 GCA_045596215.1 Faecousia sp. | reverse complement strand
ATTTGGTAACATAAAAAGGGGTATCGCTGAAAAGCTTTCCCCCTTTACAGCATCCGCCATCGGCTGCGCTCCCATCGCTCCCCGGACTCGCTTTACGTTTTCACCTTTGGCGAAAATGGCCGGTAACCGGACTCGATTTGCATTTTCGCCTTTGGCGAAAATTATTGTGTTGCCGCCGCCCAGCCGGCGGCAAGCAAGGCTCCCCCGGAGCCTTGCATCTACATTGGTTCGAGTCCGGCATCCTTACACTTAAGAAAAGAACGACCCCAACGGGGTCGTTCTTTTCTTGGTGCCGGTAACCGGACTCGAACCGGTACGGATTTTACTCCGAGGGATTTTAAGTCCCTTGTGTCTACCTATTTCACCATACCGGCACAGTGTTCCTATGGTATCACATTTTGTGAAAACCGTCAAGCATTACAACTGGTCAAGATTCAACAAAAATGCCGGCAGGCATTCGGCAATGAACCAGTTCAGTTCCGCACATTCCATGGCTTTCATGGAATCCATTGTCTGTCTGGCGGCGGACTCAAATTCGGTATTGCCCGCCTTTTGTTCCTCAATGCATTTGATGTAGGCAGACAGCTTATCCGCAGCCTTGACCACCAGCCGGATTTGGGGGTCACTTTCCTGGATGATGGGCTCGTAGTGTGCTTGCAGCTGCTCCGGCAGCATAGCCACCAGCCGCTCCCCCGCGATCCGTTCCACCTGCTTATAGGCAGATTTAATTTGGGGATTGTAGTACTTGATAGGTGTGGGCATATCACCGGTGAGGGTTTCCGTAGCGTCGTGATACAGTGCCGCCACGGCACACCGGTCCGGATCCGGGCCGTCCAGATGTAAGATCTCCCGGCGGATCAACGCCAGCGCATGGGCCAACATAGCCACCTGGTGACTGTGCTCCTGGATGTTTTCAGAAAAGGTATTACGCATCAAACTCCAACGGGTGATGTTCCGCATACGGCTCATCAGAGCGTAAAATTCGTTTGCCATGTTTTTCTCCTGGATTAAAACTTTTTCAGACGGATATCTTCCCCAACAAAGGCCACTCGGCGGAAGTTCCCCCTCAGCCGTGATGCGATTTGCGGATTGTATCGTCGGGCGATGCCGTCCGTGGTCAGATTGGTGGAAATAATGGTGGCCTTGCCACTCAAAATACGGTCATTGATCAGGGTATACAGGGCTGTGAGGGTAAATTGGCCCATGATTTCTGTACCCAGGTCGTCAATGATCAACAGGTCGCAATCGGTGTATCTCTGCACTTTCGCCCGGGCATCTTCGTCATTTTCGAATTTGGCCCGCTCCATATTGGTCAGCAGGTGAACAGCACTCTCATAAGCGACAGAATAGCCTTGCGTGGCAACTTCCTTTGCGATGCATGCGGACAGGAAGGTTTTGCCCAGGCCGGTATCACCGGAAAACAGCAAATTGCCGGGATTTGTTCCAAAATTCCGGGTGTACTGGACACAGATGTCCAAAGTTTTGGCCATCACCGTGCGGATATTGGCACCCAGGTTGGGATCGACCTTATCGTCATAATACTCCAAGCGGAACTTGTCAAAAGAAGCATCGCTTCCGGAAAGCAGAGTCAGTTCCTTTTTCTGCTCATCCAGACACAGCTCTGTCAGGCACCGGCACATGGTACTGCCGATATAACCGGAGCCGCCGCAGTGGCTGCACACAGGACTTTCGTCCAGCCAACCCAGACGGAAATTCGCTTCGATTAAATCCTTGCGTTCCTGTTGCAGACGCTGGTTCTCTTGCTTGACCTGCTCCATGGCGGCGTGGGCATCTTCGCCCTTGGTAAATGCGGCCTGGATGGTTGCGGCCATAGTCTGCCGCAATTGCCGGTCAATTTCCCGCAAGCGGGGAATTTGCTGATACGCCTCAGCCAAACGCTGCTGTGTCAAGGATTCCTTATCAGCTTTCATGCCGGCCAAACGCTCCCGGGCACGAATCACTACTTCTTTGCTGTATGCCATGGCTTACACCTCCTGCAACATTCTGGCGATGGCCGCTTTTTCGTCCTCATCCAACTGACGGGGTGCCACCTTCTCTGCACCCTTGCGGTTACCAAGGCGGATATCTTCCGCAGTTTTGAATCCGGCTTCATGCCACCGGGTAAGGATTTTGTTCATATAATTCCAGTTCAGTCCACCGGTGTTCAGACAGGTACGCTCATAGGCCATGGTTAGGAGCTCCTGAGAAAGGCCCATTTCCAGCCACGCGTTAGCAAAACGTTCCTCTGCCGCCGTCAGACTACGCCCGCGGATTTGCAGCAGATCCATCAGCCTGTAAAGCTTGGCGTTGCGTTCGTTTTGTGTTTGGATATAGGCAGCCGCACCCTCCAAAGTGTCGATACCCTGTTCCGCCCAGCGGTAGGCTTCTTTTTCAATGGTCCGCAAGCTGGGTGCACGAAGATTGCCCCTTTGCCGGGCCCGGTCTTTGCAGAAAGAGACCAGCACGGAGACCACCTCAGACGGCAGCCCCAGATAGTGGATAAAGCCAAGGAGAATCTTCAAATCCTCGGTATTCAGATTCCGGCCCAGCAGCCGCTGAACTTCTCCCCGCAAAAGGCGGAAAGAATCCTCATGATCCATGGCGTCCAGCACGTCTTTTTCCGAGTACTGGGGACGTTCTCCTGGCACGATGATGTTGTGCTTCTCCTCCGGCCAAAGGCCCAGCTGCCGCAATGTGGCGGCGGCACAGGAATAGCGGGTAGGGGTAAAATGCAGTTCATCGCAGGCGGACTGGAGATCATTGCCACCGCGGATATACAGGTACAGCAAAGCCGCGTCACCGCTGGACGTGCCCAGCAGTTTACGCAGATCCACGGCGTTTATGTAAAGATCTTGTATGTTCATGGATTATCCTCGAAAAATGTAAGTTACCGTCATTATAGCACAGTCCGGTTTGGGATACAACGAATTTTTTACAGTTTGTGAAATATTGGCTCCCGGTTTTGGAAGGTGCACACATGACCAAAAATATCCCGGGCAAGGTCGCAGGCGTCCGTTATATATTGCCCCACCCGGTCAAAGGTGTGGGCATCCGAACCCACAGTCACAATCCGACCGCCCAGATCCTTGAACAGTTTCAGATACGGAATACCCGGCAGGAAATCGCCGCAGCGGTCCACGCCACTGGTATTGATCTCCACGCCTTTACCCTTGGCGATCAGGGTCTTCATAATCTCGGCAATCACCTCTTTGTGGTCTTCCACGGGGATGATCCGGGGGCTGGGATGTCCTTTGACCTTGCTGATATAGGTCAGATGGCCCAAAACGTCAAAATTGTCGTGGAGCTGCACGCAACGGAGCATCTCTTCAAAATAAATCCGCTCGGTGGCCAGGAAATCCCGGCCCACCCAGAATTCGGGGTAGTACACATCTTCCTCGTTGATAAAATGGACAGAGCCGAGCACAAAATCGTAGGGATATTGCACCAGATCCTGGCTGACCTCGTCTTTATTCCAAGGGGTCATACCCACCTCAGCACCCTGGCGGGTGGACAGACCGGGTACGTGCAGATTTTCATATGCGGTGCGGTAGGTTTCCGGTGTATAAGCGATTGTTTCTTTGGGAACGCCGAGCTGGTAGTCCAGATGATCCGTAAAACAAATCTCCTGCAAGCCGGCCTTTGCCGCCGCCTGGGCCATTTCCAGGGGCGTATTGTGACCGTCGTAGGAAACGACGGTGTGCATATGGTAATCAAACATAGTCGATCTCCTCCCAAAATTGACGAAATGCGGTGGGCAGTGCCGTTTGCCGGCGGATCTCATCGGCGGTAAGCCATTGCAGGTCTCCGCATCTTTCGGCAACTTCCAGATAAAGTCCCCGCATCTGCCAGCGGATGTGGGTAAAAATGTGTTGACGTTCTACTTGTCGCAAAGGTTGACGCGGCCGCAGACCCCAGGCTTTTACCATTTCCATGCCGGCATCCATGTTCAAACAGCCGGGCACATTGGGAAATTCCCACAGGCCGGCCAGCAGGCCGGTGTCCGGCCGTTTTTTTAGAGCGTAGAAGTCACCGCAGGACAAAATGAAAACCGTTTTTTCTTCCTGTTTCTTGGCTTTTTTCGGTGTTTTTACCGGTAATTGTGCCGCCGTTCCGCTGATGCGGGCCTGGCAAAAAGTCCGGCAGGGACATTCTTCGCATTGGGGAGCCCGGTTGGGGCCGCAAACCGTTGCACCCAGTTCCATCAACGCCTGGGTAAAATCCCCGGCATACTGGGGATAAACTTCCGCCAAACGCCGCTGGACATCCTGTTTGTAGGCAGGAGCATCAATAGGCGTGTCCTCGTTGCAAATGCGGGAAATGACCCGCAAAACGTTTCCATCCACGGCGGGCGTGGGCAGATCGTAGCAGATGGAAGCAATCGCCCCGGCAGTATACGGGCCGATACCGGGCAAGGGGCGAATTTCGTCGTAAGAACGGGGAAATTCGCCGCCGTGAACCTCCATGATGACCTGTGCGGCCCTTTTCAGATTCCGCACCCGACTGTAATACCCCAGACCTTCCCAAAGCTTGTGGAGCAAGTCATCATCCGCAGCGGCCAAATCGGCAATGGTAGGCAGGGCGGTCAAAAAGCGGACGTAATAGGACTTGACGGCCTCTGCCCGCGTCTGTTGCAGCATGATCTCCGACAGCCAGACGTGATAAGGCTCTTTGTCCTGCCGCCACGGCAAGTCCCGTTTTGCATGCTTGAACCAGGGGAGCAATGCTCCGGGCAGATTATTCAGAATATCCTTGCACATGGTGTTCACCCTTTCGTCACTATTTTACACCAAGGTGGCGGTTTCTGTCAACATACCGCTGTAAGGACAAAAATAACCCCTTTTGGAAAAAATAATCAGGTTTTTTAAAAAAGGTCTTGCATTTTGGTGCAAGGTGTGCTAGTATATTTAGGCGCTTATGAAGAGCGGTATGCGCCGGTAGCTCAGTTGGATAGAGTGACTGACTACGAATCAGTAGGTCGGGGGTTCGAGTCCCTTCCGGCGTACCATTAAACAGGATATCCCATCCGGGATATCCTGTTTAATTTTTTTGCAGAGGAAGGGACTCGAATAATCTAAATGCAAATGTCCGGTGGACATTTGCTCGATTCCGGCTCGACGGAATCGACACCTTAATTGAACGAGTCCCTTCCGGCGTACATTTGTGAAGCAAATAATAGCACGACGTACATTTGCGAAGCAAATCTTGCTTTCTGCCATGCGGTTTATTATAATGTGAAAATGTAGGGAGGGCAGTGTCATGGAATCAATATACGCAAAGCTTCCCGGGGTACTGCTGCCCTGGTATGAACAAAATAAGCGCGACCTGCCCTGGCGGCAGGACAAGGAGCCCTACCATATCTGGCTGTCGGAGATCATGCTGCAGCAGACCCGGGTGGAGGCGGTGAAAGGCTATTACAGCCGCTTTTTGAAAACCCTTCCCACCATTGAAAGTTTGGCAAACGCCGATGACGAGCTGCTCCACAAGTTGTGGGAAGGTCTGGGCTACTACAGCCGGGTGCGGAATCTCAAGAAAGCGGCCCAAGTGGTAATGGCTGCCTACAATGGCCAATTTCCCGGGGAATATGAGAAGGTCCTGGCTCTGCCGGGCATCGGGGAATATACCGCCGGAGCCATTTGCTCCATTGCCTATGACCAGCCGGTGCCTGCTGTGGACGGC
>JAZOBY010000080.1:0-2443 GCA_045596215.1 Faecousia sp. | reverse complement strand
TGATCTTTGAATTTGGTACATTTAAAGTAGATGTGGATGTGGAGCGCACCCGTCGCTTCTATGAAACCGTGGAGGACCAACTGGGCTGTGAATGCGCCGGGTGCCGAAACTTTCGCAAAGCGTATCCGTTGCTTCCCGATGCTGTTCAAGCATTTTTTCGGCAGCTTGGTGTGGATATCGGAAAGCCTGCAGAAGCAACCGCCTACAACTCGTATGACGGAAATCTAACCTTCTACAACGGTTTTTATCACATTTGCGGCACCATCCTGGAAAGTCCGAGACTATATATCAAAACTGATGAACAACATACCCAATTGGACCGCAACGCCATTGTCGCGCTGACAGCTGATTATGGTTTTTACTTTACGGACCGATGCGGCCTGGTCGATGAGGATTTTCCTACCCCTGTTATTCAGTTAGAGATTCAAGGCAATACTCCCTGGGTTTTGAACGAGCCGAATCCATACTTTTATCCCGGCCCATAACCGACATATGGTAAAAACGAAGGTACACGCTATGAAGTGCTTAAGCGTCAAAGAATATCTAAGCCTGAAAATGCCAACGGAAGAAGCTCCTGTCAGTGATCAAAGCTGGATCCAGCAGGCTCTGGACTGCGGCATGGACAAGCTGTGATTCGGTGAGTTCGTCACAGAACACGAAGGAAAAGATTGGTAAACTATTTTTAGAAAGATAAATAAGGGGGACGCCCATATGTGGTTTATACTTGCCCTAGCTTCTTCTTTTTTCGCAGCGCTTACCTCTATCCTTGCGAAGATCGGTATTGACGGGGTCAATTCCAATCTTGCAACCGCCATTCGTACCGTTGTTGTATTGGTTATGTCCTGGGGCATGGTGTTCCTCACCAATGCACAGGTAGGAATCACTGAGATTTCCAGAAGAAGCTGGGTGTTCTTGGTTTTATCCGGTCTTGCTACAGGGGCTTCCTGGCTTTGCTATTACAAGGCCCTTCAGTTGGGTGAGGCTTCCAAAGTGGTTCCCATCGACAAGCTCAGTGTTGTGATTACGATGATACTGGCTGCACTGATTTTACATGAGCAATTCACCCCCAAGTCCATCGTTGGCTGTGTCCTGATCGCGGTAGGCACTTTACTTATGGTTTTATAATTCAGATCGGAGAGATTGCTATGAAACAGAATCATATCATTCAAAATATCATTGGTCGGGAAATTCTGGATTCCCGTGGAAACCCCACTGTGGAAGTGGAGGTGACTCTGGAGAGCGGGATCATCGGCCGGGCCTCTGTCCCCTCCGGCGCGTCCACCGGTATTTACGAAGCACATGAGCTTCGGGACGGGGATCAAGGCCGTTATCTTGGAAAGGGAGTTTCTAAGGCAGTGGAGAATATCCACAGCGAAATCGCCCCTGCCCTGATCGGCAAAAATGTACTGGAGCAAACCCGCATCGATAAGATTATGATGGATCTGGACGGAACCCCCAACAAGAGCCGACTGGGTGCCAATGCCATTCTGGGTGTGTCCCTCGCCTGTGCCAAGGCTGCAGCTGCATCCCAAGGTATCAGCCTGTACCGCTATGTAGGCGGCATGAACGCAAAGACGCTCCCTGTACCCATGATGAACATCCTCAATGGCGGCGCTCATGCTTCCAACAACGTGGACATCCAGGAGTTCATGATCATGCCCATTTCCGCAGGAAGCTGGAAGGAAGCTCTGCGTCGGTGCGCCGAGGTCTTCCACACGCTGAAAGTCATTCTCAAGGAAAGCAAGATCCCGGTGACCGGTGTGGGCGACGAAGGCGGCTATGCACCCATGCTTAAGAAGGACGAGGACGCTCTTGCCCTCATTGTTGCAGCTATCGAAAGAGCCAGATACAAGCCCGGTGAGGATTTCATGATCGCCATCGACGCAGCTTCCTCTGAGTGGTATGAGGAAGAACAGGGAATCTATCGTCTGCCCAAGGCAGGAAAAGCTCTGACCAAAAAGCAGATGGTGCAGATGTGGAAGAGATTGGCTGAAAAATACCCCATCATTTCCCTGGAAGACGGCATGGCCGAGACCGACTGGGAAGGCTGGGAGATGCTCACCAAGGCTCTGGGCAAACAAATTCAGCTCGTCGGTGACGACCTCTTTGTTACCAATACCCAGCGACTGAAGCAAGGCATCGAAATGGGAATCGGCAATTCCATTCTGATTAAAGTGAATCAGATTGGCACCCTGACGGAAACCCTGGATGCCATCGCAATGGCAAATCGTGCAGGCTATACGGCCATCATCTCCCACCGATCCGGTGAGACGGAGGATACTACCATTGCGGATCTGGCTGTCGCTCTGAACGCAGGACAGATCAAAAGCGGCGCCCCCAGCCGTAGCGACCGTGTTGCCAAGTATAATCAGCTTCTTCGCATCGAGGAGGAGCTGGGCAGCCAAGCACAATATCCCGGCAAAGCAGCATTCTTTAATCTGTA
>JAZOBY010000079.1:0-1914 GCA_045596215.1 Faecousia sp. | reverse complement strand
GTGACCTCTGCCTTCCAGGGATGCTTACCCTTGCCGTCCACCTTATTACGGCGAAGGATGGTACCTTCGATGGTAGGGGTGTTAAAGGTGATGCTGTCACCCTTGGTCGCCAGTGCAGTGGCGGGGATACCGAATTTGATGCGGTAAAGCCAGAAGTAACGGTACTTACCGTTAGACTTCTTTGCCCGGAAGCCAACTGCAACAGGAGTTCCGCCGTCCTCGGCAGCGGAAATGATAACGCCGTTGCTGTCGATGGTGGAACCGGTCAGATCGGAAGCGACAGTACCGCCCAGGTCATCCACACCAAGAGAAAGGGTACCGGATTTGAACTCTTTGACGATTTCAGCTGCACCGTCATCGGCGTAAAGTGTGGCCTCGGCCAGTTCCACAGACAGGTCAGCTGTCATCGCCTTTGCCAGCTGCACAGGAGTGGCATAGGTTTCGTTACCGTCCTGGTCTTCGGTGATTTTGGCGTAATACAGCTTATCAAGACCAATAGTAGCCATGATTATTCCTCCATTTCGTAGTAATTTGCCACATCAATGGCATAATTGTGATAGCCGGAATCGTCCTCGTGGCCGACATACCGACGATCTGTTATGGTGATGTCCGCTGCCAGTAAGGCCCGGACAATTTCGTTCTTGCGTTTGGTGTAGTTGCCCTTTGTAAAAAGGGACAGACGTATTTCTTGAATATCGGTACCCGGTGTGTTATCCGCATGGAGGTCGAAAGTGTCAATCAGAGGAGTCAGCACCAGATACTCATCCGGGGGTATATCCGCAAACACACCTGTTTCCACAGCGATGTCCAGTTTCCCGGCTATCATATTTAGTTCAGACAGTAGGCTCATAACTTTTTGATTTCCTCCTCCAGCGTTTGGGTCATAACACGAATACACTCTGCACGTGAAGCACTCTTGGCGGGCTTCAGGAAGGGTTTTGCAGGCTGACCATGCTTGCCGTATTCGATGAGATTGGCCAACATGGCGTTACTTCCACCGTCAGAGCGTGGTTCGGAGAAGCCCAGCTTGATGTTGTGGTTGCCGTCCCGATCCGTCTTGGCTGGCGTAAGACCCAGGGAGTCTTCCAGTTCGCCAGTGGATCTGGCATCGTATTTCAAACCGCTGCCGATTACAGCGGAGAGGTTGGCCTGAGTTCGCTTCAATACCACTTCGCCGCCAGCTCTGAGAACTTTCTCAGCGACGGCATCTGTATTGCTGCCCAGCTTGGACAGCTTCAGCAGAAACTCATCCGGCATTTTTACATCAACTTTTGCCACTGGGCTTCACCTCCCGGGCCAGGGCTTCGATATACATTTTGCGGCCTTTCACATTCTCGACACTGGTAATTTCGAACCGCTGGCCGTCGCATAAGATGACCATTGCTGTGGTGACCGAAACACCGGGAATGACCCGGAAGCGGAATAAATTTGTGGCATCGGTGAACGAAGCACGGTTTGCCCATTTTTCGCTCCCATATCGGCCTTCCCGGTATGCACGGACAGAAGCCAAGGTTTCGTAAGTTTCCGTGCGGAACCCTTCATCATCCTTGGAGATTTGCTTGGATTGAATTTCAATGAAAGAACTCATATTCCCAATGGACATAGCTTACACCTTCCATTCCCGATCCAGGCGAAGGAGTAGATTGACGGTACGCCAAACCTGCTGGCCAGCCTGGACATTATCGGCGAAAAACCCGCCAGTACTGCCGTCCCTGGACTCATAGAAGTGGGTCGAGAGCATAATGACGGCTTGCTCTGTGGTTGGGGGCATGAGGTTATTGCGGTAGTACCCTTCAGGGATGTGCTGGTAGCTCTCTGCGTAGGATACAGCGGCGGTGATGTAGCTCTTGATCAGAGCATCATCCGCCGAGTGTTCCAGAATCAGGTTCTGTTTAACCTTGGTCAGAAGTTTAT
>JAZOBY010000078.1:0-6134 GCA_045596215.1 Faecousia sp. | reverse complement strand
TGTCTACTCCTACACCATGGCCGTTTCTCCCCTGGACTGCATGGGCTGCGGCGTCTGTGTTGGCGTATGTCCCACTCAGGCTATCACCATGGTTCCTCAGGAGACCCAACTGGCTCAGCAGGATGTCTTCAACTACATGGTTTCCAAGGTTGCTACTAAGGAAGACATGCAGGACAACACCGTTAAGGGCTCTCAGTTCAAGAAGCCCCTGCTGGAGTTCTCTGGCTCCTGTGCTGGTTGTGCTGAAACCTCTTACGCCCGTCTGGTGACTCAGCTGTTCGGCGATCGGATGTATATCTCCAACGCCACCGGCTGTTCCTCCATCTGGGGCGGCCCCGCTGCAACAAGCCCCTACTGCGTCAACGAGAACGGCCACGGCCCCGCTTGGGCTAACTCCCTGTTTGAGGACAACGCAGAGCACGGTTTGGGTATGTACACTGCTCAGGCAGTCATCCGTGAGTCCCTGGCCAATAAGGTTCGCTCCGTTATGGAGACTACCGTCTGCGACGAGCGTAAGGCCGCTTGCCAGGCATGGCTGGATACCTTCAACGACGGCGAGGCCAACAAGGCTGCTACCAAGGCTCTGATCGCCAACCTGGAAGCTAAGGTCTGCTGCGACACCGTTGCTGACATCCTGGCTAAGAAGGAATACCTGTCCAAGAAGTCCGTGTGGATCTTCGGCGGCGACGGCTGGGCATACGACATCGGCTTCGGCGGTGTTGACCACGTGCTGGCTTCCAACAAGGACGTCAACATCTTCGTCTTCGACACTGAGGTTTACTCCAACACCGGCGGTCAGGCTTCCAAGGCTTCCAACATCGGTCAGGTTGCTCAGTTCGCAGCTTCCGGTAAGGAAACCAAGAAGAAGTCCCTGGCTGAGATTGCTATGAGCTACGGCTATGTTTACGTTGCTCAGATCGCTATGGGTGCAAACCAGGCTCAGACCATCAAGGCTATCTGCGAGGCAGAGGCCTACAACGGTCCTTCCCTGATCATCGGCTACGCTCCTTGCGAGATGCACTCCATCAAGGGCGGCATGATGAACTGCCAGGCCGAGATGAAGAAGGCTGTTGAGTGCGGCTACTGGAACCTGTTCCGCTTCGATCCCTCCAAGGAGACCGGCAAGTTCACTCTGGACAGCAAGGCTCCCAAGGATGGCTATCAGGAATTCCTGATGAACGAGGCCCGTTACAGCCGTCTGACCCGTGAGTTCCCCGAGCGTGCAACTGAGCTGTTCGCTAAGAACGAGGCTGCTGCCAAGGAGCGTTACGAGCACCTGCTGAAGCTGGTTGAAATGTACAAGGACTAAGTCTTAACAACTGTCCGCCCCTAGATTTCTAGGGGCGGATTTTCTTGGAGGAATTTTATGTACTGCACGATCATCGACATCCGCGGCGATTACGCCTTTGTAAAATACGACGACACCGGTGTGGTGTCGGAAGTTGCCATTGCCCTGCTTCCTTTTGGAGTAGACGTGGGCGATCGGCTGATCTTCCAAAATTATGAGTTCCAAACTGTGTAAAATGTCAAATTAGCACTTGCAATCTGCAATCGACGGTGCTATAATAAAGGAAATCCACCATTGGAGGCCATTTGTTCATGGTTATCGCAAGCTTTGCTGCACAGTTTTACTTTTTTAACTATTACTTTTTTGCTGAGAAAAGGTAATAGCGTTTTGTGTTGCAAGGATTTTGGATGATTAATTCGTATTTACCAGATGCCGCACGAATCGCCATTCGTGTGGCACTTATTTTTAGGAGATGTTTATTATGATCGCAATTCTCAAGCATGGTACAACCCCCGCTCAAACCCAGCACCTGATCGACTGGCTGAAAAACATGAACCTGGATGTTCATATCTCGGAAGGCAAAGAAGTGACCATTCTTGGCCTGATCGGCGACACCAGCCGGGTGGATATGGAGCTTTTGGGCTCTTTGGATATCGTAGAAAGCGTAAAACGTGTATCCGAACCCTTTAAGCAGGTAAACCGCAAATTCCATCCTCTAGACTCCGTGATTCAGGTGGGCGACGCAAAAATCGGCGGCGGCAATTTTGCCATGATTGCCGGTCCGTGCAGTGTGGAATCCGAGGATCAGATCATTGAAGTGGCCACCGCTGTCAAGGAAGCCGGTGCAAATCTGCTCCGCGGCGGTGCATTCAAGCCCAGGACTTCTCCCTACGCTTTCCAGGGTATGGGCGGTAAAGGCATAGAGCTGCTGCTGAGAGCCAAGGCTGCCACCGGACTGCCCATCGTTACGGAAATCATGAATATCAGCACCCTGGATCTGTTTGCGGATGTGGATGTGATCCAAGTGGGTGCCCGGAATATGCAGAACTTTGATCTGCTGAAAGAGCTGGGCAAAACAAGCAAACCCATCTTGCTGAAACGCGGTCTTGCGAACACTTTGCAGGAACTGCTGATGAGTGCGGAATATATCATGAGCGAGGGTAACGAAAATGTGATGCTCTGCGAGCGTGGTATCCGTACCTTTGAGACCTATACGAGAAATACCTTGGATCTGTCTGCGATTACCGTATTGCAGGAACTGACCCATTTGCCTGTGATCGTAGATCCCAGTCATGCCACCGGCAAGGCCCGACTGGTGCCCCCCATGGCCTATGCGGCCGCGGCCAGCGGTGCAGACGGTGTGATGGTGGAAGTTCACAACAATCCTGCCTGTGCTCTGTGTGACGGTGCACAATCTCTCACTCCGGCTCAATTTGCAGAACTGAATCAAAAGGTGCAGCGGATTCGCGAGGTCATCAAATGAACGTTGGTATTTTAGGTCTCGGCCTGATTGGCGGCTCCATGGCAAGAGCCTTTTCCAAGGCAGGGCACACCGTCTTTGCAGCCGAGCAGGATAAAAGCATTGCCACTTTTGCTCAATTAGCCGGTGCTATCCACGGCACTTTGAATGCGGACACCATACCTGACTGTGAACTGATCTTACTGGCCATCTATCCCGGCGGATGTATTCGCTGGTTGGAAGAAAACGGTGCATTGATCAGTCCCAATGCTTTGGTCATGGACCTGTGCGGCGTAAAAGAGGAAATTTGCGGCCGTTGCTTCCCCATCGCTGAAAGGTACGGATTCACATTCGTAGGTGGCCATCCCATGGCCGGTTCTCACAATTCCGGATTCAAGGCCAGCCGCTCCAATTTATTTCAGGGTGCCCCCATGGTGCTTGTGCCTGCAAGATTTGACGAAATGCAGCTGCTCCAACGGGTAAAAGATGCCCTGGAACCCTGTAATTTCGGTTCTTTCTCCGTCTGCACTGCTCAGGAGCACGATCGCCTGATCGCATTTACCTCCCAAATGCCCCATGTGCTGAGCAATGCATTTATCAAATCCCCTACCGCATTGGGGCACAAAGGTTTTTCTGCGGGCAGTTATAAGGATCTGACCCGGGTTGCATGGCTGAATCCCCAAATGTGGGCGGAGCTGTGCATGGAAAACAGGGAAAATATGCTATTCGAACTGGATGCGTACATCCAGAGCCTTGAACAATACCGCACTGCACTTCAAAATGAAGACACACAGGCACTGACCGCACTTTTGGAAGAGGGCAAACGCCGCAAGGAGGAAGTTGACGGATGAAAACTGTCAAAGTTTGTGCATCAAAAGCATACGAAGTGAAGATCGGCTCCACCCTGCTGGCCAGTCTCGGTGCAGAGGCCGCGGCAGTAACCAAGGTTGGTACTGCTGCCATCATCAGCGATTCCAACGTTTGGCCGATGTATGGCGAAGTTGCGAAGAAAAGTTTGGAAAGTTCCGGTTTTTCTGTCATTTCTTATATTTTTCCTGCCGGTGAAAGCAGTAAAAACGCAGAAACTTATATTTCTGTTTTGAACTTCCTTGCCCAAAACCGCATCAACCGCGGCGACTGTCTGATCGCCCTTGGCGGCGGTGTGGTTGGGGATCTGACCGGTTTTGTGGCTGCCACCTATCTGCGGGGCATTGCCTATATTCAAGTGCCCACTACCCTCCTGGCGGCTGTGGACTCGTCCGTTGGCGGCAAGACCACCATTGACCTGGACTGTGGAAAGAACCTGGTGGGTGCATTTTATCAGCCGAAACTGGTACTGTGCGACACGGATACCCTGAACACTCTGCCCCAGGATATATTCCGTGACGGCTGTGCCGAAGTCATCAAATACGGCATTTTGTATGATGAATCCCTCTTTGCACAGCTTGAAAACAGCGGTTTGGATTTTGACCGGGAATCGGTAATTGCCCGATGCGTGGAATGGAAGCGGGATGTTGTGGCTAAAGATGAATTCGACACCAGCAGCCGCATGAAACTGAATTTAGGCCACACTATCGGACACGGTGTGGAAGCAGGCAGTCACTACACCGTTTCCCACGGCAAAGCTGTGGCCATCGGCACAGCCATTATCAGCCGTGGGGCTGTAAAATACGGCATCTGTACACAAAATACCTGTGACCGCATCCAGCGTGTATTAGCACAATTCGGATTGCCCGTATCTACGGACTGCAAGGTGCAGACGCTTTTCGATGCCGCACTTTCTGACAAAAAACGCAGCGGCGGCATCGTCAATCTGATCGTCCCCGAGAAAATCGGTTCTTGTATCATCCGCCCCACACCGGTGGCGGAAGTAAAAGCATGGATTGAAGCAGGACTTTAATATGGATATTACCATTTATCCCCGCCATCTACGGGGCGCAATAGATGTGATCCCCTCAAAATCCCAGGCACACCGGCTGTTGATCTGTGCCGCTTTTGCAGATCGTCCCACCCAGCTGAACTGCACAGAAACCAATCAGGACATTGAAGCAACGGTTCACTGTCTTTGTGCTTTGGGTGCACAGATCATGGCAACTGACTCTGGGTATACTGTATTTCCCATTCAAAACGCGCCTGAGCGTGCTGTGCTGAATTGCAACGAAAGCGGATCTACCCTCCGGTTTATGCTCCCAATCGTGGGGGCTTTGGGTGTGGATGGCACATTTCATATGGAAGGTCGCCTTGCGGACCGCCCCCTGTCTCCCCTTTGGGAAGAAATGGAGCGTATGGGCTGTTCCCTGTCCCGGCCGACCCCAAACACCCTTCGCTGTACCGGCAAGCTGAAACAAGGCGAATACGTGATCGATGGCGGTGTTTCCAGCCAGTTCATCACGGGTCTGATGTTTGCCCATGCGTTAATGGGTGGGTGCACCTTGACTGTTACCGGCAAGCTGGAATCCAAACCCTATGTTGATCTGACAAATGCAGCTCTCTCCCTTTTTGCAGATCGCCATTCCCCCGGCGACGTGACCGTGGAGGGCGATTGGAGCAACGGTGCATTCTGGCTTGTTGCCAACAGCCTGGGATGCGAGTTGTCCATTCGTGGACTCTCTCAGAACTCTTTGCAGGGTGACCGCACGGTTGTGGATATCCTGCCACGTCTCCAAGACGGCACCCCTGTCATTTCCGCCGCAGACATTCCCGATTTGGTGCCCATTCTGTCTGTTGCGGCTGCTGCCAATCACGGTGCAACCTTTACAGACATTCAGCGGTTACGGCTGAAAGAGTCGGATCGGGTGGCTTCGGTGATCGCCATGCTGGAAAACCTGGGCGGATCTGCAGCAGCCACGGAAGATACCTTAACCGTCTTCCCTACTAAGTTTACAGGTGGCATGGTGGACAGCTGCAATGACCACCGCATCGCTATGGCAAGTGCCATCGCCGCGATTATTTGCAAAGAGCCTGTTACCATTCTAGGTGCTCAGGCAGTGAGCAAATCTTATCCCCAATTCTGGGCGGAATACCGCCGGTTAGGAGGAAATTATGAGCAGTACCTTCGGTGAAAACTTAAAGCTGACCATATTCGGCCAATCCCATGGCCCTGCCATCGGTATGACTATGGACGGCATCCCTGCCGGACTGTCCGTGAATTACGACGAATTGCAATCCTTTTTGAATCGGAGAGCTCCCGGTCAAAACAACTGGTCCACCCCGCGTAAAGAAGCGGATACACTGGAATTTCTTGAAGAAATGACTGCCAAAAATGTTGTTCTGGTAACGGATGACGCAAAATGAAGATTGAATCTGTCTACATAGAGCTGACAAACCTTTGTAATTTCAACTGCCGTACTTGCTACAACCGTTCCGGGCTGAACAAAACAAAAGAAC
>JAZOBY010000077.1:0-42363 GCA_045596215.1 Faecousia sp. | reverse complement strand
CGCTCTGATGCGTTACGGCGATTCCGTAAGCAAGGTTGGCTAAGACAGCTGACTCAATCAATCGCAAATAATCCCCGCCCCCGGCTCACACGGGCCGGGGGCTGATTGTAATTTTGCTATGTGCTGTGTAGTTTTTGCTATTTAAAATACACAAAAATAATGTTAATATCTTATTGTACAGGTGAGAATATGTACAATAAATCAGGAGGCTGATAAGTCTATGCGTACAGTCAATCATTTTTCAAAGAGAATACTGGCACTGTTGCTGGTTTGCGTTTTGTGCATCAACCTTTGCTTCAGCACCGGGCTTCTGCAGCCAGTCACTGCGGAGAAAGTCGCGGCAGGCGAATTGGATTTGATGGACTCTGCGTCCTTTAGCGGCAAAACGGGTGTCCTTTCTTATGATGTGAACAAGAAGGAAGGTTGGATCGGCGGTAACGGCACCACAGCCAGCACTGATATGCCTGCCCGGTATTTCACCTACGACACCTATGGAGGTGTTATCGTGGGCGACAAGACCGTGGCCCTGACATCCCGTGAGGTCACCTATTCCGTTACATTCTCCGATTTTGCTTATGATACTGCCACTTACCCCAGCGGAGTCCGTCAGCAGGGCGTCATTTTGATGCTCCAGTATAACGACGGTTCCAAGAACTGGACTTTGGAAAACCGCTTTGGCGGCATCATGTACGGCAGCGGCCACTATATGCAGGTCGGTGGTACCGGCAGCACATTGCTTGCCAGCAACGCCGGTGCACCGTTTTACAGCGAGAGCGTGAAGAACTCTGTGGCAAAATTCCCGGCACTGGCTAACGGTGACACCATTTCCTTGAAGGTCAAGTGTGCAGACGGAACAGAGAACGGCTATATCAAGCTGCTGCTCAACGGTGAGGAAAAGCATAGCTTTGTCTACACCGGTACGAAGCTGCCGGAATTCGGTCTAAAGGCCTGCAAGCTCATGGCCAAGATCAGCAACATCTCCCTGAAGGTGGATGGTGCTACCGGCTGGAATACCTGTACGGGCCATGTGGAGAGCGAGCAGATCGTGGATGTTCAGCCCACCGATCAGCAAGAGGGCCACTGGCATACCGAATGTACCCTCTGTGGTGTAACTATCAATACCGGCACAATTCCTGTCCTTGCGGGAATGGAACTGATCAATGCCGATGCTTCTCTGGTAAATCAGAAGGTAGGCATTCTTACCTATGATGTGAACGCAAAGGAAGGCTGGATTGGCGGCGATGGCACCACAGCCAGCACCACTCAGCAGGCGTGCTACTTCCAATACACCGCCTACGAAAATGTTATGGTGGGCGGAAAAGCGGTTCCTTTGACCGACTGCGAGGTCACCTATTCCGTTACATTCTCTGATTTTGCTTATGATACTGCTACATACCCCAGCGGAGTCCGTCAGCAGGGCGTCGTTTTGATGCTCCAGTATAACGACGGTGTCAAAACCTGGAAGCTGGAAAACCGCTTTGGCGCCCAGATGTACGCCAGCGGTCACTATATGCAGATCGACGGCACCAACAGCACATTGCTTGCCGATAACGCCGGTGCACCGTTTTACAGCGAGAGCAGGAAGAACTCTGTAGCTTATTTCCCTGCTCTGGCTAACGGTGACACCATTTCCCTGAAGGTCAAATGTGCCAAGGGGACAGAGAACGGCTACATCAAGCTGCTGCTCAATGGCGAGGAGAAGCACAGCTTCATCTACACCGGCACAACTCTTCCCAATTTCGGCCTGAAGGCCTGCAAGCTCATGGCCAAGGTGAGCAATGTCTCCCTGAAGGTGGAAGGTGCTACCGGCTGGGCCTCCTCTAACTGTGAGAATCCTGTGTGGGAAAAGGAAATTACCAAGCCCACCTGCGGCGAACCCGGTTATACCACCTACACCTGCACCACTTGCGGCGAAAGCTATAAAGCTGACAAGGTCGCACCGTTGGGACATACCTGCAAGGATGGTATTTGCACGGTTTGCGGTGCAAAGGAATGGGACACCGACGGTGACGGCGTGCTGGAAATCTTGGCCCTGGGCAACAGCTTCTCCGTGGATGCGTTGGAGTACGTGTGGAATATCGCTGATAATCTTGGAATTAAGCAGATTGTGCTCGGCAATCTTTACATTGGCGGCTGCTCTTTGCAGACCCATGCCAGCAATGCTGCCGGGGATCTTGCAAATTATACCTATTACTACAATGACAGTGGCAAATGGACCACCACCGAAGGCTATAAGATCAGCACCACGCTGGAAGGCCGCAGCTGGGACTATGTTTCCTTGCAGCAGCAAAGTGGCCACAGTGGTCTGCCCAATACATACAACGATAACCTGACCTATCTGGTCGATTACATCCGGGAACGCTCCTATGCGAAGCTGGTTTGGCATATGACCTGGGCCTATCAGCAGGATTCTACAAATGGCTCTTTCGCCAATTACAACAAAGATCAAATGACAATGTACAACGCCATTGTGTCGACAGTGCAGAGCAAAATCAGCACCAACAGCAATTTTGCTTTGATCATCCCCAACGGTACTGCAGTACAGAACTCCCGTACCACCCCGCTGGGCGACACCACCACCCGTGACGGCTACCATATGAGTACCGACTATGGCCGTTATCTGACCGGTCTGATGTTCTTTAAGCAGATTACCGGTATGTCCATTGACGGCATCACCTACGCACCGGCCGGTGTGGATGGAGTGGAAAAGTCCTATGCCATTGAATCGGTGAACAACGCTTACGCAAAGCCCTTTGCTGTCACACAATCCACGCTGAAGCATACTGCCGGCAAGGCGGTCAAGGAAAATGTGACGGCGGCAACCTGTTCAACGCCGGCTTTCTATGAGTCCGTTGTTTACTGCACCGATTGCTCCGTCGAACTAAGCCGCGAAACTGTCGTGACTGCTCCCGCCCCCGGGCATAATTTCGTGAACGGTATTTGCTCCGTCTGTGGCATCGATGAAGTCAGCACCAAAAAATTGAATTTGATGGACGATGCCTCCTTTGACGGCAAAGCAGGTATCCTGTTTTACGATGTGATCAAACAGGAAGGCTGGATCGGCGGTAACGGCACCACAGCCAGCACCGACCAGCTGGAACGCTACTTCCAGTACGCAACCTTCAAGAACGTTATGGTGGACGGAAAGGCAGTCGCCCTGACCTCCCGTGAGGTTACCTATTCCGTGACCTTCTCCGATTTCGCTTATGATACTGCCACTTATCCCAACGGTGTCCGTCAGCAGGGTGTCACTTTGATGCTCCAGTACAACGACGGTACCAAGACTTGGAAACTGGAAAACCGCTTTGGCGGTTTGAAGTACGGCAGCGGTCACTATATGCAGGTGAACGGCAATAACAGCACATTGCTTGCCGATAATGCCGGTGCACCGTTTTACAGCGAGACCGTTAAGAACTCTGTGACATATTTCCCGGCACTGGTTGACGGTGATACCATCACCCTGAAGGTCAAGTGTGCCAACGGCAGCGAAAACGGCTATATCAAGCTGCTGCTTAACGGCGAGGTGAAGCACACCTTCATCTATACCGGCACGAAGCTTCCCAGCTTTGGTTTGAAATCCTGCAAGCTGATGGCTAAAATCAGCGATATCTCCCTGATGGTGGAAGGTGCCAACTGCTGGGCCGCCGCTTGCGAGAATCATGTGTGGGAAAAGAAGACCACGGCTCCCACCTGCGGTGAGCCCGGTTATACCACCTACACCTGCACCAAGTGCAGTGAAAGCTATACCGATAACAAGATCCCTCCGCTGGGTCATACCTGCAAGAATGGCATCTGCACGGTTTGCGGTGCAAAGGAATGGGACACCGACGGTGACGGCGTGCTGGAAATTCTGGCCCTGGGCAACAGCTTCTCCGTAGATGCATTGGAGTATGTATGGCAAATTGCCGACAATCTGGGCATTGAAAAGATCGTGCTGGGCAACCTGAATATCGGCGGTTGCTCTCTGCAGACCCATGCGGCCAATGCTGCCGGAGATCTGGGGAATTATAATTATCGTTACAACGACAACGGCAATTGGTCTTCCTCCAACAATTATAAGATCAGTACCGCACTGGAAAGCCGCACCTGGGACTATGTATCGCTGCAGCAGGTAAGTGGCAACAGTGGTATGGCCAATACATACGATGAAAGCCTGACCAACCTGGTTGCCTATATCAAAGAACGCTCCGATGCAAAGCTGATCTGGCACATGACCTGGGCCTATCAGCAAAACACAACGAACGAATCCTTTGCCAATTATGGCAAGGATCAGATGAAAATGTACAACGCCATTGTGTCGACAGTCAAAAGCAAGATCATCCCCAACAGCGATTTTGCTCTGATCATACCCAACGGTACTGCGGTACAGAACTCCCGTACCTCCATACTGGGCGACACAACCACCCGTGACGGCTTCCACATGAGCACCGGCTATGGCCGTTATCTGACAGGACTTATGTTCTTCAAGAAGATAACCGGTATGTCCATTGACGGCATCACCTACGCACCGGCCGGTGTAAGTGCCCTGGAGAAATCCTTTGCCATTGAATCGGTCAACAATGCCTACGCGAAACCCTTTGAAGTAACACAATCCTCTGTGCAGCATAAGGCCGGTACGGCAGTCAAGGAAAATGTGGCGGCGGCAACCTGCACAACGCCCAGCTGCTATGACCTGGTTGTTTACTGCACCAAGTGCGGTGTGGAAATGAGCCGCAAGACTGTGGTGGTTTCCCCTGCTTTGGGACATAAATACGTTGACGGTGTTTGCACCGTTTGCGGCAAGAACGAGGGCGTGGATTTGATAACCTCCGCAACCTTTGACAGCAAGGACGGCGTCCTTTTCTATGATGTAAACAGAGGTCAGGGCTGGATCGGCGGCGACGGCACCACGCTCAGCACCGAAGCAATTGCCCGTTATTTCTCCTTCGACACCTATGGGAACGTTGTAGTAAACGGCGAAGCTGTGCCTTTGACCTCCCGTGAAGTCACCTATTCCGTGACCTTCTCCGGCTTTGACTATGATACTGACACCTATCCCAGCGGTGTCCGTCAGGAGGGCGTCATTCTGATGCTCCGCTATAACGACGGCTCCAAAACATGGACTCTGGAAAACCGCTTTGGCGATATGAAATACCAGAGTGGCCATTATATGCAGGTGGGTGGCAGTGCCAGCACATTGCTTGATGCGAATCCCGGTGCACCCTTCTACAGTGAGAGCGTGAAGAACTCTGTAGCCCATTTCCCGGTTCTGGCTGACGGCGACACCATTTCCCTGAAGGTCAAGTGTGCCAACGGCAGCGAAAACGGCTATATCAAGCTGCTGCTCAACGGCGAGGAAAAGCATACCCTCATTTATACCGGCACAAAGCTTCCGGAATTCGGTCTGAAGTCCTTTAGACTTATGGCCAAGATGACCAACATCTCCCTGACGGTGGCGGGTGCTACCGGCTGGAGCGAATGTACTTCCCATGTGGAGAGCGAACGGATTGTGGATGCTCAGCCCAGCACTAAGGTAGAGGGCAAATGGCATACCGAATGTACTGTCTGTGGTGAAGTAATCAATACCGGCACCATTCCTGTGCTTATCGGATTGGAACTGATCGATGCCAATACTTCTCTGACAAATCAGAAGGTGGGCGTTCTCTCCTATGATGTGAACAAACAGAAAGGCTGGATCGGCGGTAACGGCATCACTGCCAGCACAGAGATGCTTGAGCGGTATTTCTCCTGCAATACCCTCGGCAATGTTTTGGTGGGCGGTAAGTCTGTGCCCCTGACCTCCCGTGAGGTCACCTATTCCGTGACCTTCTCCGATTTTAAGTATGATGCTACCACCTACCCCAGCGGTGTCCGTCAGCAGGGCGTCATTTTGATGCTCCGCTATAACGATTGGATTTTGGAAAACCGCTTTGGCGACACCATGTATGACAGCGGCCACTATATGCAGATCGGCAGCGGCGGCAGCACATTGCTTGATGCGAATCCCGGTTCTCCCTTCTACAGCGAGGGCGTAAAAAACTCTGTGGCTGACTTCCCCGCTTTGGCTGATGGCGACACCATTTCTCTGAAGGTCAAATGTGCTACCAAAACAGAGAACGGCTATATTAAGCTGCTGCTCAACGGCAAGGAAATGCACAGCTTTGTCTATACCGGCACAACGCTTCCCGAATTCGGTCTGAAATCCTTTAAGCTCATGGCCAAGATGACCAACATCTCCGTGACGGTGGATGGTGCTACAGGCCGTAGCGAATGTAAGAACCACAGCGAAGGCAAGCGGATCGTGGATGTTCAGCCCGGTGTTGGCACAGAGGGCAAATGGCATACCGCATGTACCCTCTGTGGTAAAACCATCAAGACCGGCACCATTCCTGCCCTTGCCGGAATGGATCTGATCGACTCCAATGCTTCTCTGATCAGTCAGAACAAGGACGTGCTTATCTATGATATAGCCAAAAAGGAAGGCTGGATCGGCGGCAACGGTGCTACCTCCAGCATGTCCTCGGTTGACGGTTATTTCACCTTCCCCACCTATAAGGATGTTCTGGTAGACGGAAAGGCAGTAAACTTTACAGACTGTGAGCTGCTTTACAGTATGGTTTTCTCCGATTTCAACTATGAAGCCGGAAAGAACTGCCGTAACAGTGCGGTGTGTCTGATGCTGCGTTACACGGACGGCGACAAGGTTTATAAGCTGGAAAACCGTTTTGGCGGTATCATATACGATAGCGGCCACTATATGCAGACCTATGTCAACGGCATCGGCCTCGGCAATGCCCTGCAGGATACCGGTGCTCCCTTCTACAGCACTGTGAAAAATTCCTTTATGAATGTACCGGCTTTGGAAAACGGCGACAGAGTCGAACTGCGGATCAAGTGTGCCAATGACACCCAAAACGGCTACATCAAGCTGTTCCTGAACGGTGTAGAAATCGGCGAATTTGTCTACACCGGAACCACTTTCCCGGAAGTTGGTCTGGAAAGCATGAAGCTGATGGCCAAGGTCAGCAATATCTCTTTGATGGTCAACGGAGCAACCCAGTGGGCTGAATGTAATTGTGCCGTTCCGAACGTGAAGCGGTATGAGACCGCTATCCAAAGCACCTGCACTACTGACGGCCTCAAATTCGGCAAGTGCGTTGATTGCGACAATCTCCACAGCGTTGCGATTCCTGCCGCCCATGTGGAAGGCAAGGATTGGATCGTGGATCAGGAAGCGGATTGCACGCAGGCTGGCAGACGCCACATTGAGTGTATGATCTGCTTCGAGTATACGCAGGAGGAAGTAATTCCTGCCCATGGTCACCGTTCCTACTGGGTGGAGGACAAGGCGGCGACAAAACTCACCGCCGGCAGCAAGCATGAGGAATGTATGATCTGTAAGGCTGTGCTGGACACCCAGGAAATCCCCCCGGAATGGAATCCTGTTCTGGTTATTGGAGGCGGAGTAGTCCTGATTGCCGGTTTGGCAGTGGGAATCTTCTTCCTTGTGAAGAGCCGCCGCAAGAAGTAATGTATTTCAAAGGAGCTGCTGTTTTTTAAACAGCAGCTCCCAATGATAAAACAAGGTGATGATATGACGAAAAGCACCGACAATAAATACAAAAACACCGCTTTTTGGTCTTGGAACGGAGTCATTGAAGAGGAAGAGGCACTCTTTCAGCTGGCACAGCTGAAAGATAAGGGCTACGGCGGTGCCTTTATCCATGCCCGGGCAGGCCTGGGCATTCCCTATATGGGCCGGCGGTGGTTTGAAATTTACGATGCCTGTGTCCGTTGGGCTGGGGAAAACGACTTCGATATCTGGATCTACGACGAATACGGCTGGCCCAGCGGTTTTTCCGGGGGAAAGGTCAATGGTCTGGGAGAGGCGTATCAGCTCAAACGCATTGTTGCGTCCCCGCGTCCTGTTCAGGACGAAAAACATCGGTTTTTGTCTTCCTATCAGGGCCAGTACGGAGAAGTATATCTCTATTATGTGTGTGACCGCAACTATGTGGACCTGATGGACCCGAAGGTAACGAAAGAATTTATTGCCTGCGTTCATGAGGTTTACTATGACCGATACAAGCCCTATTTCGGCACTGTGATCAAGGGCATATTCACCGATGAGCCCCAGCTTACGCTGAACTACCCCTGGTCTCCTGCGTTGGAGACCGGCTATGTAGAAAAATACGGCGAATCTCTGGTGGAGAACCTCTGGCAACTGTTTTTGGAAAACCCCCAAGGGGAACTGTTCCGTGCCCGCTACTACGGCCTTGTTGCCGAGCAGTTCACAGCGGCCTTTGTGCGTCCCATTGCCGGGTGGTGTGAGACACACGGCGTGCTGTTTACCGGCCACTTTGCCGAGGAGGACGGGCTGACATGGCAATATCGGGCCAATGGCGGCGTAATGGCAAAATATTACGAGATGCAGCAGCCCGGAATCGACTTTTTGGGGCGAAGATTGTGCAGCCCGGTGCTGTGTAAGCAAATTGCATCCGTGAAAGAGCAGTTCAATAAGGATACTCTGATTTCCGAGACCTTCGGTTGTACCGGCTGGTCCACCACCTTTGCACAGCTTTTGTGGATTTGGGGTTATCAGGCATCCTTTGGTATCAATAAGGCCTGTCTGCATCTGTCCGCCTATTCCATCAAGGGAATCCGCAAGCGGGACTATCCGGCGTTTTTCTCCTATCAGGAGCCTTGGTGGGAGATATTCGGAGCGGTGTCGGACAAAATGGCAGAAATCAATGCGTTTGTCAGTCAGGGTAGTCCGGTCAGTGATATCCTGCTCCTTTCCCCTATTCAAAGCCTGTATGGCTTGGAATATGGCGACGCCAAGGCAAAAAATATATCTGCACAGTTTCGTAATACCGTGCAGACATTGCAGGATCGGCAATATTCCTTTGCTCTGGGAGATGAGACGCTGCTGGAGCGTTTTGGTGCTGTGGAGAATGGGAAGCTCTGTCTGGGACAGGGAAAGTATACCTATCTGGTGATTCCGGAGTGCATTTCTCTGCGACCCGGGACATACCGCTTGCTGGAATGCTTTGTCCGACATGGCGGAAAGGTGCTGTATCTCAACGGCTATCCGGAAATGATCGGAGAAACGGAAACAGGTGCAGCAGAAAAAGCGGTATTTTCAAAGGGTTATCTCTGTGCAAACCGGGCAGGACTGATCGAAAAATACTTCAATGCTATGGGCTATCGCCGCACAGCTTGGCTGACAGATGACAACGGTATGCTTATTACCGAGGACATTTCCATGCATATCAGCAAGGAAAAGGACCGGACATTTATCTTTATTCAAAATCTGTCCAAGACAAAAACCATTCGTGGATGGCTGAATGTGTCCGGCTCCGGAAGCTTCCGGGAGAAACACATATTGCCTGCCCGTTTCGGTCTCGGTGTGACTGGGACAAGGCTGGAGCTTTCGCCTATGGAAAACCGGTGCATCCTCTTCACAGAGGGAGAACAGGTGCAGGGAAAAGCCCCCACATTGCTCCGCAGCCAGCTACTTCAGCCCGTTTGTGCCGGACTAATGGATCAAAACGCCTTCAATATAGACCGGGCTTTCTTTGAAACGGAAGGCTTTACCAGTGCCCTGCTGGATACTGCTTTGCTGCAAGACAGAATCGCCAAGCATTGTGCCGATCACGGTGGTGCTTGTCCGGTGACGGTGGTATATCCTTTCCGTATTGATGCACCTTTGACGCAGCTTCAGGTGGCGGTGGAAACCGGCGGTGCCCTGCGGATCTGTTTCAACGGCCGGGATATTACGGATCGTTTCTCCTCTGATTATTATGTGGACAAGAGTATTCTTCTGGCCCAGGTGGGAGATTTGCAGCAGCTTGGAGAAAACCGGCTGACTGTGGACTATCTGGTGGAAGAACGCAGGACCTATGACAATACTCTGGATGGCTTTGAGACCGAGCGTAACATTTTCTCCTATCAAAGCGAGGCAGAAAGCGTGTATCTGCTGGGAGACTTTTCGGTGGCGACCACAGGTCAGCTGTGGGAAAGCCATTGCCTGACCGTAAAGGGGGGAGAATTCTCTCTGACGGCGGGACAGGATGTGAATCTACTTGAAGAGCTGACCCATCAGGGACTTTGGTTCTATCGGGGCAAGGTCCAGTATACATACCGCATCTGCCGGGAAAAGGGTATGCAGTACCGCCTGCACTTTGAGGACTTTCAGGGTGTGGCGACAAAGGTATCTTGCGGCGGTAAGGAAATGGTGCTGTGTAACCCCGCAGCCGGCGGGGACATTACCCAGCTGCTTCAAGAGGGCGATAACCTGCTGGAGGTCACGCTGTACAGCTCCAACCGAAATCTGTTGGGACCCTTCCACCACCAAAGCGGCGAGCCGCTTTTTGTGGGCAACAGCACCTTCCGGGGTGTCAAGGGCTTTGAGGACAGTATTCTGTACCGGCACTTCGGCCCAAACACCTATGACCCGGACTATCACTTTGTACGGCTGGGAATCGGCCGGGCCATGCTCTTCGTGTTCAGTGAAGAATAAATCAACCCGAATTCTCCTGAGAGGGAGACCTGCCAAAATATTTGACATATAGCCGGTAAAAGGTGGAGTATTCGGGGATGCCTACCATGTGATGAACATTGGATGGGCTGATACCTTGATTCAGCAGAATTTTTGCATAAGTCATTTTCTTCTTATGCAAATACTGCTTGGGAGACATTTTCAGCCTGTTCTTAAATAAGTAAAACAAATAAGATGAACTGATAAAGGCCGCATTAGCGATTTCTTCCACAGATTGTATCTGAATGAAATTGTTGTCTATATAGTCAATGATGAAGGAGAACAGAGGCGTTTCACCGTTGAGGTCCTGCTTTTCCTCTGCGTCCAGCAGGAAGAGAAGCTCGGTAATCATCGCCCGGTCAAAGAGACCGAAATCCTCCTGACTCAGAGTGCTGTAGTAGTGCTCAAAGCGGCGGAACCACTCTTTGATATGCTGGGATGAGCCAACATTGACCACAAAGCATTCCTGAAACCGTGCCTTCCGCTCCGGTGCCATATCCGGCAAGCAATCAAACTGCAGAACATATCTGGAGTAGAGTGTTTCGTCTTGATTCGGAAGTGTCAGATGATAGGTGTTGGGCGGAATAAAGAAAAGATCGTGCTTTTTGGGACGGATGGAGAAATCGGACAAGGTTATGGTAATATCTCCGTCCAGAAAATACAGAATTTCATAATAGAAGTGAAAATGGATATGAAAGGCTGTGGGTGCGGCTTTGGTAAAGGTCCGCAGGTTGAAGTTGTAGCTGTGACTGTTTTCAAAATCGTTCATAGAATACCTCTTTTCTGCGACCGGGCAAGTTTTTGTGTTATTATATCACATCGCTTGTAGAAAATGCAAATAGATTTATAATTTCTGCTATTTACATTGGCAATAAATCGCATTATGATTGTTTTGTAAGAACTAAAAACAGGAGGATTACACATGAAAAAACATTTAAGGATTATCGCCGTGCTTTTGATTATCGTGATGCTGATGTCTATGACCGCCTGCTCCGGCGGTGGACTTGGCCTGCGCGGTGACGGAAAAGTAACTCTGAAGTTTACCCATATGTGGCCGGAACACGCCCAGCTTATGAAGGAACTCTGTCAGGAGTATTCTGCCCAGAATCCCAATGTGGTTATTAAGCCCGCCTATGTGCAGTATAGCAAAATGGAGGACACCCTGAAGTCCGCCATTGTGTCCGGCGGCCTTCCTGATGTGTTTATCTTCTGGTCCAACGCCTTCTACTCCTTCGCAAGAGACGGATACCTTGCAAACATCGATTCCTTTGTGGAAGAAGAAAAGGACAATTATGTAAACGACGGCTTCAGCTTGGAGGATGGCAAGGTTCTGGGGCATTATTATGCCGCACCCTTCCGTGCTTCCGGCTACTGCATCGTGTATAATAAGACGATTTTTGAAAAAAACAGCTGGACTGTACCCAATACCTTGGAGGAACTGGAGTCCCTTTGTGAGACCATTACCTCCCGGACCACCCTCACCCCGCTGGCCGTCTACGGCACTTCCAGCGGCACGATGATGCAGGTGAAGTCCACCTTCGATGCCTATATTGACATTATTTCCGGTCTGGCTACAGATCCTGCCTATGCCAACGGCAGACAGGATGTTTCCAGTACGCCGGAAATGCAGCAGCTGTATGCTGCCTCTATGGAAAAATACAAGAGTTGGTATGATAAGGGCTTTTTCACCAAATCCCCCACGACAAAGGACAATGCCCGTAAGGAATTCACCAACAACAATACCGCTATGATTATCTTCAACAACAATAATCTTGGCGATCTCATTAAGGAGATAAACGGTGCCTTTGAAGTGGGTCTGATCTCCTTCCCCGCGCCGGAGGTTATTGTTAACAGCAATGGTGCTATGAAAAACTACACCAACGGCACCTTTGACAGCCTGTTTATTTCCAAGGACACAGAGAATTATGAGGAAGCGTTGAAGTTTGTGAAGTATATGATGAGCGACGAGGTTCAGCAACGCTGGGCAGAGGCTACCACCTCTGTTTCTCTTAAAAAAGCTGTGACCTACAGCTCTGAGGAGCAGGAAAAGGTGGCACAGATTCTTTCCCAGATCGGCTCCTACCCCCAGAAGAGCGACTTCACGCTTACCTCCGCAATGTCTACGAAAAATTATCAGATGATTCTCAACTATCTCAACGGCAGCAGTAGCGAATCTGCTCTGGAGATTGTCCGAAACGGTTATAACAACACAAAGATTTGTGTGGAGGAAGCCGGTTTGGAGATGGTCCCCGTTGAAACAAAACTGGACTTTTCAAAAGAAAAGTATGCTTGGTTGAATTGATATGAATATTTCATCTTTACAAAGAAAGAGTAATTTTTGGGGATGGATGTTATCCATCCCCGCCGCCCTTGGTATTCTGATATTTACAGTTTACCCGGTGATATACAGTCTGTATCTGAGTTTTACGGATTGCGGCTATGTCCCGGTGGATCTGACCTTTGTGGGACTGGACAATTACAAATGGATATTTACAGACCAATCCCTTTTCTTTGAAAGTCTTAGTCTGTCCTTGACATTTACAGTTCTGAGCACTGCAATCCAGACCGTTCTTGGCTTTTTTCTGGCCTACATGCTGTATTCTCTGAAGGGAAAACTGCAGGGCTTTTTCCGGGTGATTCTGTACCTGCCCAACATTCTGCCCACCGCTGCGGCGGCTGTGATGTGGGTCAACTTCTTTGAACCCAACTATGGCATGCTGGATATGCTGCTTCAATCCTTGGGAATGGAGCCTGTGCAGGAGTGGATCACCGAGGGCAGTGATCTTCAGCTTATTTGCGTCATTCTGGTCAACACCTGGAAGCATGTGGGTCTGACTATGCTGATCTACTTTGTGGCTATGAATTCCATCAACAAAGAAATCCTGGAAAGTGCACAGGTGGACGGTGCCAACCGTTTGGCTGTGGTGACCCGGATCATTCTCCCGGTTACATGGTATACTACCGGCATCAATGTTCTGCTTTCTATGATCGGCGGCCTGAAAAGCTATGATCTGTTCATGCTCCTGTTTGACAAAACCACGGTCTCTATGAATGTAGCAGGTCTGTATATTTTCAACACAGCATTCACAGACCAGAATTACGGACGGGCAACGGCAATGTCCGTTCTGCTGGCGGTCATCATCGGCGTGTTGACCGTGATCGTAAGCAAGGTGATGAAGGAGAAGGACGAATGAAAAGGAAAGTGAGTATATCGAAGATTCTGCTGGCAGTGATTCTTGCGGTGGTGACGGTGGTGGTTCTGTACCCTCTGGTGTTCACCCTCTCCGCCTCCTTTGCCGATCCCTACGAGTTTTCTGCCAATCCGTTTCAGTTCAAAATTACCAATCCGGAAAACTATGAATATGCATGGGATGAACTGAAAGACAGCGTATGGACCAGCACGGTTATTGCTGCCATTTCGGTGGTAGGTCATGTGCTGATTACCTGCCTCGTCAGCTACGCCATCGGCATTTTGAATTTCAAGGGTTCCAAAATCTTCAGCTTCTTTATGCTATCGGGACTGTTTTTGACCAGTGAGATCACCTCCATCCCGAAGCTGATCCTGTTCAGCGAGATGGAACTGGTGGGAACTGTGTGGGCGCTGATCATTCCCTACATATTCGCCCCCGGCGGAATGGCTGTGATTTTGATGTCCAATTATATGAAGCGGATCCCGCAGGAAATTAAGGAGGCGGCTCTTTTGGATGGCGCCGGCTTCAAGGATCTGTTTCTGCGGGTGGTACTCCCACTCAGTAAGCCCATGATCGCTTTTTCTGCCATCCAGCATTTTGTTGGCGTATGGAATGATTTCCTGTGGCCGCTGATTGCCATCGGTGTGTTCAGCGATTTTAAGACCATGCCTCTGGCCGCTATGGGCCTGAAGAGTCTGGACCTGTCACTTTACTGCATCAATTTTGCAGGCCTCATCATTATGTTTGTGCCCACGCTGCTGATTTATGCGTTCTTCTCCAAGTATTTCCTGGAAGGCGCAACAGTCGGAGCAGTAAAGGGCTGACGAAAAAGGGAGGATTATGCCCTATGAAAAAAAGAAATATCATCATTGCCCTCTGCGGTGCTGTCATTCTGAGCCTGCTGGCTTGTCTGGCAGGCTGCAGCGGAACATCTCCCAAGGATCAATATATCGAGGGACTGTTCCACGATCAGGGCTATGTCTTTATGGAAAACACATCTCCCACAGATCAGGAGACCGTTACCTATCGCCTCCGGGCGAGAAAGGACAGCCTCACTGCAGCTACCCTGCGGCTGACGCTGGATACGGACGAAGATATGGTGGCGAATTGTACATACTATGACCTGAAAATGAGTAAGGAAAAAACGGACGAGACCGGATATTTCGAATACTGGGTATGTACAGTTCCTGCACAAGATGCTTCCTACAGCTACCATTTTCTCTGTGAAAACAATGTGGATAAGGTCTACTATATTTCCAGTCAGGAGCTTCTCTTTGAGGGCGAGCCCGTACACCGCTCCACGGACTGGATGACCTATGTGAATTTTGAGACACCGGAGTGGACACAGGGTGCTGTCTGGTACTCTCTGATGCCTGACTCTTATAACAACGGCGACATCACCAACGACAAGCTGTTCAACGGTGGCTCCGGCACCACCTCTTCCGGTTCTTTCGGAAATGTGGTCCAGAATGTTTGGGGCAATACCCATTTCAGTGCCAACGACTGGTTTGGCGGAGATCTGCTGGGTGTTTCGGAAAAGAATGACTATTTCCAGGACCTGCAGATCGACTCCCTGCAAATGAACCCCATTTGGTACACCAATCACAATGCCGGTTACGGTGCCTACGACCTGACCATGTTGGACAGTGCTTTCGGCAATTCGGACACCCTGCGTGCACTGATTGACACGCTCCATGATAACGGCATCAAGATTTCTCTGGACGCGGTTATGCAGTACTATGTGTCCTCCGGTAAGATTACAAATGCCGCCGGTATTTTCCCCATTGAGATAACGGAGGAAGATGACCTGTACTACACCGTAGTCTATGACAGCAACGGCAATCTTGTCGCCGGCCGCTGGGGTAATGAAATCGATTTTTCCAGCCCGCAGGCAAGAGAATGGCTGTACAGCCAGCCTGCATCTCTCATTCAGCTGTATTTGACCGAGTATGATGTGGACTGCTGGCGTTTGGATGTAGGTGCGATGCTCCGGGGTCAGGAGGAAGGCAACTACGATACGGCTTATGCCATCCTCAGCGACATTCGTGACACTGTCAAATCTATCGACAAGGACATCGGCTTTATCAGCGAAACCATCACCTCCGGTGGTGTCACGGTGGATAACGGCGTTCTTGACTCCTACTGGAATTATGACTATGCCAACGCTGTCCGGGAATGGGCGGCAGGCAATTCCACCATCGGTGCTTTCGCCGATGTGATCTACACCACCATGGTCAATCTCCCCAGAGATGAGGCCAACTCCAGCTACAATTTCCTCAGCAGCCACGATGTTTGGCGTATCGGGGACATTGCGATGAACAAGGAGTCCATCAAGGCTGCAACCTTGCTGAATATGACCTTTGTGGGAGCACCGGTTATCTATTTCGGCGACGAGATCGGTATGGACAGCAATGCCTATGCCTGGCTTTCCGGACAGGCTGCCCCCAACTCCTTCGGTTCTTTCAACTGGAACGACAGTCAGTGGGATTACGAGCTGCTCAATTACTACAAGTCTTTGATTCAGCTGCGGAAAACCCACGGAAATGTCTTTACCACCGGTGCTTTTGTGGAGCTGGAGGTTAATGAAGGCGAAAACTACTACGCCTTTGGCCGGTTCAATTCTGACGGCTCTGTGGCGGTGGTTCTGAATCAGAACACCGAAGTGATCACCGGCGTGGAGCTGGCTGTCAACAAGCTGGCTGTTCCCGACGGCACCGTGCTGACGGATTGGCTCACCGGGCAGAAGTATACCGTAAAGGATGGCTGCGTTACTGTGGATGTGCAGCCCGGCGGCTGTGCATTGGTCAAGGGTGAAGCCGGTAGCTATGTGGGTCAGTATGAAAAGGTCTCCATCGGAGCCGGTACTGCCTCAATGGAGCAGACACCTGACAGCATTGTCCTCTCCGGAACCAGCACATTTAACGGAAGTAAGGATCAGCTCCTGCTGGCAGGCCAAACCATTTTCTCCAACGGCTATGTGGAGGCCTCTGTAGAGGGCGGTGCTATCTTGATGCTCCGGGCCTCCGAGGCAGCAGATGCTTCCTACTACGCGGCTGTGGTCAACGGAGACACCGTCGAAGTGTGGGCAAGACTTTCCTCCGGCCAGAACGCAGCTCTGGTTTGCAAAAGTGCTGCGGGTAGCAAGCTGGCAGTGGCCAGAGAGGATGCGAACCTGTGCGTCCTGTATGTGGACGGCAAGCGGGTAGATGCTTCTGCTGTGACGATTTCCGACTTCTCCTATGAGATTCTTGGCGGCTTTGCTGCCAATGGCAGCGGCAGCGTCCGTCAGCCGGTTTTGGATAACAACAGTGCCAATTGTGCTTATGCGGATTTCTCTGCAGGCTATGGCTCTGTATTCTATGACAACGATAAGGCAGTATTTGCCGATGGGCTGGCTGTTCTGGATAATACCCAGCTTCTGAGCCGTGGCCTGTACAAGGATTTCTCTGTCAGAACCCTGATGGCCTCCTATACCCCCAAGGCAAACGGTGACTTTGCCGGCATCCTCATTGGCAAGGAGAACCTGACCTCCTATATTTCTGCCGGCAAGACGATGATTGACGGCAAGCAGCAAATCTATGCAGGCATCGTCACCAATGGCCATCTGGTCATCTATGGCACCGTCGATTGGAATGCCGACGGGCCGGTGGTACTCCAGCTGGAAAAGGTGGGTAACTTCTTCTACGCCAGAGTGGCTGACACCGATTTGGTCTTTGCCCAAATCCCCACCGGAGAGCTGGTAGCCAACTATTCTGACATTGTCTGCGGTGTCAATGCCGTGGGCAGTGCAAAGGCTTCCTTTGACTGGTTTGCCTTTGGCAATGCCGACGCCCAGAATTACCGGGGCGAGTTCGCCGGCGGTACTTACGGACAAATCTATTTGAAAAAGCTCTACAGCAATTATGATGACTATGCCCAGTACCGTGTGGGCAAGGGCGATTGGGAATATGTGGAGAACGGCTGGCAGGCTGTCAGCAACAATTCCATGATGTACCTGACCGGAAAGTACAAATTCTTCAAAACCGATGTGACTCTGCGTTTTGACAACGCGAATGCCGCTGCCACAGATTATGTGGAATATGTGTTCGGCTCCAAGAAATCCGCAGCGGTAAGCGGCAACGCTGCCAGCTTCCGCCTTTACGCTAACGGACGTTTCGAGATCCTCCAGAACAGAACGACATTGGCATCCGGCGTGGTTGATGATTTTGCCGGTGAGGAACGATTCGTGTTCCAATGTGCCAACAACGGACTGTTGGCAGTGTATACCGGAGAATCCCCCAAGGTTCTGGCCGCGGTTCGTCTGAAAAACTACACAGAGGGCTACCATCTGTTCCAGGCCAACACCCGGTGGTCTATGCTGAGTCCCAATGTGACCAACCTGGCACAGAATGTCTCTGTGTTGAAGGGCGTGGCAGATTTCAATGAGGGACGGATCATTATGGATGCAACCGCCTCTACCTATGCCTATGCGTCTGTTGTATCCCAGCCCTTGGGTGATTTCATCTTCAGTGCAAATATGCAGCTGTCCCTGAACAATATTTATGCCGATGGCTTCGCGGGAATCATCATTGGCTCCCGGGTGGGTGCAATGCCCGATGAGGACGGTTGGTTCGTCTGCATCAACAACGATGACCAGGTGGTATCGGACACAGAACTGTCCAACAGCATCCATCTCTATCACGGCAGCGAGAAGGTTGCCAGTGCAAAGGTGGACGGCCTGCATTACGGCAGCTTCTATCTGATCGTGGCCGTACAGAACGGAACGATTCGGATCTATGTGGATCCCTACGCCGAAAAACAAGTATGGTCTACGGAGCCCGTACTTACCTATGATGTGGGCTACTCCGTGGGCGGCTCCATCAGCTTCTATGCCCAGCAGGCAACGGTGAATTACCGTTCCTATCAGCTCTACGGTCTGAAACCCGGTGAGGATTATACCACCGTACCTGCCTTTACCGAAAGAGCTGTGAAAAAACCCATTATCAAGGAACCTGAGGTCTCCGAGGAGGAAGCCACCAAGGATGTAAATTACACCTTTGCCGGAGAAAACGGACTGAAGGACTGGAACCGTTACAGCGGCAATACGGAGCTGCTGGTGGATAACAATGACAACTACATCGGCGGCTTGCAGATCGACGGTGTAGGCTCGTGGTATTCCGGTGCTGTGAATGCAAACGGCAAATACACCAATTACCGTGTGACCGTCACCATGAAAGTGGTGAATCGGGGCAGCGGTTGGGCAGGACTGCTCATCAACAAGAGCAATCCCACCGACCACCACGAAAAATCCGGTATTTTGGTTTATGCTTCTGCACCTGCTGCCAATGGAATGGCGGAGGTCATCGTTTTCGATGGCAGCGTCATCGGCAGAACCGGAAATGCTTTTACCGCAGATAGCAACGGCTATATCACCTTCACGCTGCAATGTGTGGACGGTGTGCTGTCGCTCTATAACGGAAATACCGAATTGGGCAGCTGGAGCATTTCCAAGGCTCCGAACCGCTCCGGTGCGACCAAGGGCTATCTGAGCTTGGTTTGCGGTAACAATGTGGCAATTTTCAAGAAAGTAACCATTGAAGTATTGGAGTAACGATATGTCGTTAAAAAAACCGGAAATGAAATACCGTGCCATTCCCTTTTGGAGCTTGAATGGCAAGCTCCGTGCGTCCGAAATGAAGCGGCAGGCCGCCATTTTGAAGCGGATGGGCTTTGGCGGAGCAGTACTCCACTCCCGCTGTGGGCTGCAGACAGAGTATATGTCTCAGCCCTGGATGGAGGTACTGGAGGAAACCGCTGTTCGGTTTCAGGAGCTTCAAATGCAGGCGTATTTGTACGATGAGGACAGATGGCCCAGCGGCTCCTGCGGCGGTATGGTAACGGTGGAAAAACAGTTCCGGCAAAAATATCTATCCATGTATATTGGCCCGTCGGCACCGGCAGAGCAGGAGATTCTTGCCTGCTTTGCCTGCCGACTGGTGGGCACCCCGGATTCCAACCAAACCTATCTGGGTAAGCGATTGGCAGAATACCGGTGCTGGTCTCCCACCGAGCCGGTACCGGAGGGGTTTGTAAAGCTTTTTGTCTGTGTAGAATATGCTCTTCCGTCGGAATTTTATAACGGAAGCACTTATCCTGACACTCTGAACCGCCGGGCAACGGACCGGTTTCTGGAATTAACGCATCAGGTCTATAAAAAGTCCTTTGGACAGCGTTTCGGCAGGGAGTTTACCGGAATTTTTACCGATGAACCCCACCGGGGCGGTGTGTTCAACGGCTTCAATCTGCCTAACAAAAACGGCAGTGCAATGCTGCCGTGGACCTATGATTTGTTTGCGGTCTATGAGAAACACTTCGGAGAAAATCTGGAAGCCCGGCTTCCTGAACTGTTCTTTGGACCGGAAGACAGCAACTTCAATGTGACCGTCTATCGGTATCTGGAGGTTCTGCAGCGTATGTTTCTGAAGAACTTCCTTGAACCGGTCAGCAATTGGTGCCGGGAGAATAATCTGGCACTGACGGGCCATGTATGGGAAGAAAACACGCTGTTTGGCCAGATCAGCTGGCAGGGAAGCGTGATGCGTAGCTATGAATACATGGACCACCCCGGAATCGACAACATCCGGGATGACAACTATTTCTTCGCAGCCCCCTTGCAGGCGGTGTCCGTTGCCAAACAGACGGGAAAAACCCAGGTTCTTTCGGAAATGTACGCCTGCACCGGCTGGAAAACCACCTTTGATTATTTCAAACGCTCCGGAGATTGGCAGGCCATTTTGGGCATCAACCTCCGCTGTCCCCATCTGTCCTGGTATACCATGGGCGGTGAAGCCAAACGGGATTGCCCCTCCAGCATTTTCCATCAGGCCGGGTGGCATTTGAAATACCGGTATGTGGAGGATTATTTTGCCCGGCTGAATATGACCTTCGGTCAGGCCGGGTGGCGGACAGATACCCTGGTACTCAGTCCCATTGAGTCTGCCTGGGGTCTTGTACGGGCCGGACAATATGCCTCCCAGGAGGAATTTAAGCAGCTGGAGAGAGGCTGGTCTGCACTGCTGGAAAAGCTGCTGTTTGCCGGTGTGGATTTTGACATTGGCGAGGAGGACATCCTTGCCCGGCTGGGCCGGGTGGAAGAAACTCCGGCAGGCTATGTGTTCCGGGTGGGACAGATGTGCTACCGAAGCGTCGTGATCCCCCGCAGCCTTCACCTGCGTGGGTCTACCCTAAAACTGCTGGAGCAGTTCTCCGCAGCTGGGGGCAGTGTCTTCTTTGTGGACCGCCTGCCTGATTATGTGGACGGACAAAACAAGCAAATCAAGCTCACAGCGGAAATCGGCTCTGTGGAGCAGATTGCGGAAAAAATGCATAGCCTTTCCACGCAGGAGTTTTCCATCGAAAGCAACGGAAAGTTCCTGTCCAAGCGAAAGAGCAGAGAGAATGGAGATTACCTGTTCCTGGTCTGCTTTGACACGGAAGAGGAAGAATGCCTTGCGGAAATATCTGTCGCAGGCAACCAACTTGCCACGGAAATTTGTCTTCGGACAGGGGAGACCCGTTTGGCCGAGGGCATCTTTGACGGGGAGCATACCCGGTTCCAAAAGACCTTTGTAAAGGGGCAAGAATGGCTTTTGAGCCTTTCTTCAAAGGAAACGACGAAACGTCAGGCAAAAGTTTCCCCGGCTGGCGTGCCTGTGGCCCTGACGGCAGAGCCAATGCACTATTCCCTCAATGAGCCCAATGTGCTGGTTTTGGACTATGCCCATTGGGAGGTCGACGGGAAACCCCTGGGCTACGATGAGATTTTGAAGATTGACGGTGCCCTGCGTCGGGAGTACGGTTTCCCGGAGCGAAGTGCCAACAATCTCCAGCCTTGGTTCGAAGAAAAGCATCACGGGGAAATCTGGCACAAAAAACAAGGTCGCGTCACGATGCGTTTTTCCTTCCTGACAGAAACCATTCCCGGCAATCTTTATTGTATGGCAGAGGATCTGCCCGGCAGCCGCTGGCTGCTCAACGGCCACCCAATGAAAAAATCCCGGAAAAAGCCCTATATTCAAGACGTGTGCTTTTCCAGATGGGACATCCCTACGGAGTTTCTCCGGGAGGGCGAAAACGAACTTGAAGTGACCTTTGATTTTACAAAAGCATCCAATCCGGAAGCAGTGTATCTTGCCGGTGATTTTGGCGTCCGGGCAGGACATCCCAGCACGATAACCGCCTTGCAGGATACAATCCCGGTTGGCGACATTGCTGCCTTTGGACTTCCCTTCTACACCGGTGAAATCACCTATTACATCCCCTTGAAAAACGGCTGTTACGACATTCAAATGGGGAAATTTGGCGGAGCTTGTGTATCTGTGGAGAAGAAAACGGAGGGCTTTGCACCGTGGCGTCTGGAGGATGTAAAGGTCCGGGAAAATGTGCTGCCCCTAACCGTTTCCCTTCTGCGCCGCAACCTGCTGGGACCGCTACACGAGATACCTAAAAATCACGGAAACTATTGGAGCGGTTCCTTCCGAACCGACGGAGATAAATTTACAGAAGAATATCAATTGAACCCACAAGGACTTCTCGAAATTCCGAAAGTTTTTTATAAAGGAGATATGGCATGAAATACAGTGCATTTTATCCCGGTAAACCATGGCTGGACACCAACGGCAATCGCATTCAGGCCCATGCAGGTTATATGCTCATAGAAAACGGAACCTTCTACTGGTATGGGGAGAACAAAGAGAAATCCAACACCGAAAACGATGTTTGGCATTGGGGTGTACGGCTTTATTCCTCTCAGGATCTGTATAACTGGAAGGATGAGGGCATCATTCTGGAACCGGAGCTGGAAGACAAGACCAGTCCAATCTATTTCAATGCCAAAATGGACAGACCCCATATCCTGTATAACGAAAAAACAGGTCTGTATGTGATGTGGCTGAAGGTTATGTCCGCAAGCAGTCAGGGCTATGCAGCCATGGCTGTGAGCGAGTCTCTGAAGGGACCCTTCCGGCTGGTGAAGACCGATTACCAGCCCAATGGTTTTGAATTTGGAGACTATGAGCTGGTGAAAGACGCAGACCGTGCATATTTGATCTATGAGCGGCCCCATTCCGAGCTTGTGATCACTCCGCTGACGGAGGATTACTTGGGCGTGGAAGAAAAAAATTACAAGTGCTATTTCTGCAATAAAAAGCCTCCCTATACACGGGAAGCTCCGGCGACCTTCTTCTATAAGGGCAAGATTTACATGATAACCTCCGGCACCACATCCAAATTTCCCAATCCCAGCGAATCGGCAGTAGCCGACTCCTTTATGGGGGATTGGCAGGTAATCGGTGATCCCCACATCGGAGAAACGAAAAACACCTCCTTTGACAGCCAGATCAGTTGCATTTTCAAGCATCCTCAGAAGGATGGGCTGTTCATCGCTATGGCGGACCGGTGGCTGGTGGATCTGCCGGAAGATATGCCGGATATGCAGAAGGTTTTTGAGGGAATGTTCGACGAGACCAAACCCCAGATCCCCTGCAAATTTGAGACCCTGACCCGAAAAGACACATCCATCGCTGATTATGTATGGCTTCCCATCCAATTTGAGGATGGCATTCCCGTAATCAGATGGTATGACCAGTGGCGTTGGGAGGATTTTACTTAAAGGAGGTAACGCAGAAATGATGAAACAAAATTGTTGGAGCAAGCAACTGCTGTGTACTGTACTAAGCGTGCTCTTGTGCCTGATGTGTGCAGGTTGTGGCACGGAAGGAGGACAAAACCAAGTGGATACACCTACTATCGGAACGTCTGTGCCAGCGGATGACGGTGTCCAGATTGACCCGAATCTGAAAACGCAGGACAAAATTTCCGTTACAGACGAAATGTTTGTTCATACCTATGGCAGAATGGACAAGGAAGCCGACGGCCTGTGGCTGGAATACACCGCCACCGGTTTTTCCGTTAAATTTGTGGGCACAAAGCTGAATCTGACCTATGTGGTAGAGGAGAGCTATCCTGAGAACTTTACGCCATATGTTACCGTCGTGGTGGACGACGAGAGCTACGAGGAGGCATCCTGCTATCCCTGTCCGAAAGACGGTATCCTTTCCGTGGAGACTGATGACGGTTATCACACCGTCCGTGTTTATAAACGCAGCGAAGGTCAACGAAGCCGGGTAAAAATTACCGGTGTGTACACCAATGGCCATTTTGTGGAAAACCGGGAGTCCAGTGAGCGTCTGATTGAGTTCTTTGGTGATTCCATTACTGCTGGCTACGGAAATCGGGGTGTCGGCAGCGGTTTCTATACCAAGGATCAGGACGGCCTGGCAACCTATGCCTTCCTTGCTGCTCAAAAACTGAATGCAGAGGCTTCTGTGGTTGCTGCCAGCGGCAAGGCGATCAATATGAATATTTGGAATGGCAATGTTAAGATCCCGGATCTGCTGAATTATACCACCTTTACCAACGCTGCACCTTATGTGCCTGAACGGATTCCGCAGGTGGTAGTCATCAATGGCGGTGCCAATGACATGACCTATATCAATCAGGCAACCAGCGACGCAGACGTGAAGGCACGGGAAGAAGCTTTTGTGGAAGCGTACGCCCAATTCCTTCAGGATATTGCAGAAATGTATGAAGGAACAACGATCCTCTGCTGTACGAATATGCTGGGAGAGGGTAGTTTGATCAGACCGCTGATTGAAGAAGCAATCTCCCGGGCGGAGGTTGAAAATGTCCATTTGCTGACGCTGCCGTCTGCCCATCAGGACGGAACACTCGGTGCGGATGGTCACCCCGCAGTTGTGACACACCAGAAAGCAGCAACTGTGCTGGAAGAGAAAATCCGGGAGCTTATGGGCTGGTAATATTCCATCCACGGATAAATTTAAAAAATCGCCACCCGGAATGGGTGGCGGTTTTCTTGTAGGGGCGTCCATGCCCTCCCCTCTGTGGAAGGTCTGTGCTGCGTGTAAGGATCGGGTTTTCCGGGAAAATCCTTGCTATTTTTCTTCTCAGAAGCTATAATATAAAAAACGAACGATAAGGAGCCCCATATGCAGAAAAAGAAACATATTTTGCTGCTGACCACTGGCGGAACCATTGCTTCCGTAGCGGGCGGAGAGGGTCTGGAGCCCCACCGCTCCGGGATCATGGACCAGCAGATTGATCAGCTTCGTGCCTATTACGATATTACTGTCCGGGATATTATGTGTCTGGACTCCTCCAATATCCAGCCAGAGCAGTGGCAGCAGATCGCAGAGGTGATCTTTGCCTGCCGCAACGACTTTGACGGCATCGTAGTGTCCCACGGAACGGATACCATGGCTTACACCGCATCGGCAGTGACCTTTATGCTGCCGGGGATCAATTTGCCGGTGGTGTTTACCGGTTCTCAGCTGCCTCTGATGGATGTGCTCAGCGATGGACCCAGCAATTTGCGGACTGCCTTCGCCATGGCCGCTTCCGGTCATCGTGGCGTATTTCTTGCCTTTGACCGGAAGGTTATGCGTGGCTGCCGTGCAGTAAAGGTGCGTGCATCCGGTTTTTCCGCGTTTGAAAGCGTCAATGCCCGATATGCCGCCCGGGTCAGCAACCGGGGTCTGGAAGTGGACGAAGGAATCGTTCAAATGAACACCGGTTCCCCTCAGCTGCTTACACAGCTGAGCAAGGATGTGTTTTTGCTGAAACTGACCCCTGGGCTGTCGCCGGATATTTTTGACACCCTGACTTCCATGGGCTATCGGGGCATCGTGCTGGAGGCCTTTGGCCTCGGCGGCATCAATGTGCTGGGCTCTGGCTTGGAGCGTATTCGCCGGGCCGTGGAAAAGGGCGTCAGCGTAGTGGTCACCACCCAATGCCTGTACGACAGCTCTGATCTTCGGGTCTATCAGGTGGGCAACAAGCTGCTGGAGCTGGGTGTGATCCAAGGTCGGGACATGACCACGGAAGCGGCTCTGACCAAGCTGATGTGGGCATTGGGACAGGGTGTCAGTGCCAAGGATATGCCGGCTCTGTTTGCCCAAAGCCTGGCAGGGGAAATTACCATTTAATTTTTTATCTGACAAAAACGCCACCCGGTTGGGTGGCGTTTTTTTGTTGGAAAATCCTTGCTTTTCATGGGTTTTCCTACTGTACAATTCGGGCAAATAGTGCTATAATGGAAGAGGATATAGGTTTTATACACTTTTCGACCCAAAAGGGCAGAATTATAAAGATCACCCGGTGACTGTCGCAGCTGGCAAAGCCATCGTCGCGACCATAAAAACCGGAGAGGTATACTCCTGAGGAGGAAATCTTATGCGTAAAAGAATTTTGTCGTTATTCCTGATACTGGCACTGCTGGCGACCATGGTGCCCCAGTCAGTTTTTGCGGCTCATGACTCCACCGGCAAACCCCTGGATCTGACCGGCGATGTATATCTGGCATTGTATATCGGCGGCAGCGAGTTCCCCGGCGAACCGGCGGAATATGCCGTTTCGGGCTATTTGAATCTGAATTCGGAGTTTGAATCCCCCGGCTTCACCGTCTATGCCGACAGTGCCGAGGGCATTATCAAGGAAAACATTCTGGACGATGTGGTGCAGGGCACCTCCGGCGTTTGGGGCGTGTTCTCCACCACCGGCGGCAGCCGCTATCTGGATCCTGCCAACGGCATCGTCAATGCCGACGGTTCCCACAATGCCGAGACGGAAGCCAAAATCATCCAGACCGCCATTGACAACAATAAGTTCTCTCTTGGTGCCGGGGAGACCATTGATGATTACACCATCATCTGGTATGTCATCAAGTACCAACGCAGCGACAGTGCCTGGCACATTGACGGCCTGATCACCAAAAAATCCACCTACTCCGTCAACTACTACGGCAACGGCAACACCTCCGGTGCCGCACCCACCGGCACCAACGACATTGAACCGGGCAGTGAGTACACCATTCTGGGCAACACCGGTAGCCTACGGAAGATCGTGGGCAATGATGTGTACATCTTCAACGGCTGGAACACCAGGACCAACGGCACCGGTGAGCATTACGATGCCGGCGATGTGATCACCGTTGACGACAATGTAACCCTCTACGCAGAATGGTATCTGCAAAACAAATACACCATCACCTTCGTCACCAAGCTGGACGATGTGGAGACCAACCTGATCGAATTCCACGAGGGCGATGAGGCGGTAACCGTCTGGGCCCGGCTGGAAGACGACAACGGCAATGCCATCGGCGACTATTTCGAACTTACCAAGGGCTCGGCCGGTACATACACCGCTCAGGTGACCGAAAACGGCAGCTATCACATCTACCATCGGGAGCCGGACGGCACCATGCATCAGGCTCACGGCCACCAGATCGTTATTTACAACCAGAACGGCCATACTGAATGTCTGCATTACAGCGTTACCTATGACGCCAACGCACTCAGTGATTCCGTAGCCTGGTCCAATGGCTCCCCCCCGGTGCAAACCAACTATCACGCCACCGAAACGGTGGTTGACAGTGGCAACATCCCCAGCCGCCTTGGCTACACCTTCCTGTACTGGAAGGACCAGGACGGCAACATCATCTATCCCGGTGATACCATTACCGAGAGCATTTCCGAAAAGACCGTCCTCACCGCACAGTGGGAGGAAAACATTGATGTCACAGTAAATGTGACCATCGACCACAATGCCGCAGGCGGCGGCCGAGATACGGACACCCAGACCATGTTTGATCTCGTCTTCCAGCTGCTGCGGGCGGAAAACGGCGTGGACCTGCCCCTGACGGAAACTTATCTGAACAAGTACCATTTCAGCTACTCCCACGATCACGACACTGAGATCACCACTTATTCCGTAACCTTTACCAATATGCCCCAGGGCATTTACAAGGCTGCTGCCACCAAGAGCCATTACACCACCGAAATGACTCACACCGGAAATGCCGATGAAGATCAGACTATCGAACTGGTTTTGACCTACACTCCGGAAAGCTATGATATGAGCTTTGATGTGGTAGTGAATTTGGACAATGAAACTGAGAAGAGCCTGATGCCCAAGGCTGTGAATGTGCGGATTGTTTGCTGGAGCTATGATGACAACGGCGTGCTGGGCTGGCATCTGATTGCGGAGCATTTGGGTGACACTTCCCCCATTACCGTGGCCATCGACCCCACCACCGGCAAGGGCACCGGCTTCTTCCCCGTGTACCGCTACTGGCCGGAAGGGGAGGCTTATGCGTATCGGGTAATTCCATCCTCCTTTGTGATGCCCAACGGGCATGTCATCCCCACCATCGGTGACCTGATCACTTATAAGCCCAATGGCTCCGGTCTGTACACCGCCGTGGTCACCATCGAGCCGGACCATACCGGCAGAGTTCCCACTTATCCCGACGGCAGCAATACCACTTTGGAGGGTGCGTATTTTGACGGTGCCGATCAGGTCGGTATCCCCACGGTCACCGTGGACATCACCCCCTACAAGGTAACCTTCGTGGCCGGCGAGGGTCTGCTGAACGGTCAGCAGACCGTGGTGCTGAATAACCAGTATCTGTACCCTGATCTGCGTAATTACGTTCCCGTTCCCAACGATGCAAATGACTATTTTGCCGGCTGGTTCGACGAAAACGGCAATCACGTCACCAATCTGGGCGGTGCATATCTGACCGAAGATGTGACCTACTACGCCAAGTACAGTCTGCCCATGCAGGTGCAGGGCACCGTCACGGTGGAAGGCACCTACCAGCAGAACGGTGAAACCATCAACATCAACGAGGTGGATCGCCCCGCCGAAGTGATGGTGGTTCTGCAAAAGGATATCAATGGTCACTGGGTGGATGTGGGCAGCCAGATTGTCCCCATCACCTATGGCGAAACACTGGGGACGAACGGCGACGGCACCTATCACTTTGAAAACATTTCCAATGACGGCAGCGTTTACCGGGTCAAGGTGCTGATCCATAATTTCGACAGTCACTACGACAACGAATCCGATGCGGGCGTTTCCTACTCTGAGGAGGAATACATCGCCGTTCTGGGCGGTGACAACGTGGCAGTTGTGGATATCCTGCTGGACCTGGATCCGGATCTGTACGAGCAGATGATGGAGGTGGATGCAAGCCAGATCTCCTCCAGCTTCCGCCCCGATGACGTTCTGTCTGAAATTCTGTACCGGGATTTGGGTGATATTCACCACTATCAGGTGATTGCCCAGCATACCCTTGCACCCTTCGGCGTGGAGATTCCTCTGGCAGCCAACGGCCTGGGCTCCGGCAGCTATGATATCTGGCGGCAGCACACCGGCGGTTCTCTGTACGAGTACCAGATGAACATCACCAAGCTCTACGGCAATGTGGACGGTGTGTTTACTCCCGAGGGAACCCTCTATAACTCCGACACCGCTCCCTTTACCATCGAGTACGGTCCTTCCTCCCGTTACAGTGCGGTGGCAGGCGGCCAGGCCCGGGTATTGAAAGCAACCCTGGTGCCTAAGGATTACGAAATCCGTTTTGATCTGGGCGACGCCACTGACGTGCAGGGCATGGACCAGTATCTCACCGACGGCAAGATGGGCGAGGATTACTACTCCTACCTCCACACCTGGAGCTATGGAGATGAAATCATGGCATTCCCCTACCGGGATGGCTATGTGTTTGAAGGCTGGGTTTCCAACCACGAAGGTGTGATAGTCACCAATGACGGCTACATTACCGTGGCAGCCGGTCTGAGTGAGGATGTGACCCTCACCGCCCAGTGGCACAAGCTGGAGGGCAACGCCTACACAGTCCGCCACCTGGAGCTGAACACCGATATTCCTCTGCACGGTGCAGTTGCGGTGGAAAACACCGGCGACACTGTGGTCAAGGCAGTGGATATGGTGCTGGACATTAAAGGCTACAACTACGTAGGTGCCATGATCGACGGCAAGATGTACGGTCTGAATCAGGAACCGGAAATGACACTTTCCGACGATCCCGCAAAAAATGTGCTCACCATCTACTATCTGCCCGACGGCTCCGATGGCTACACCGAGCAGGTGGAAAGCAACCTGACGCTGAATAAGACCGCTACTCTGGAAAACAACGGCACTTACACCATCCATTTGGAAACCTTCACCATGGACAACCCTATCACCACGCTGATCCTGCAGAACACTCCGCTGGATATCGTGATGGTCCTCGACCAGTCCGGTTCTATTGTGCAGAGTGGCTATCTGGACGACCTGCAAGCGGCGGTTGACAACTTTGTGGAGCTGATTGCCGACCACGGTCGTCAAAACGAGGTGGACCACCGGATCGCTATCGTGGGCTATGCCGGCAATGCCACCGATGCCCCCACCAGCACGGATACCAAACAGTATCCTCTGGCCGGCGGCACCACCAGTGCTTGGGTCAACACCGGTATTTTCGACTCCAACGGCGACTTCCATCCCTACACCGTCACCGGTTTCAACTATACCCCCTATACCGGTACAGTGCGTGCCGACGGCACTTACTATACTTACAGTGAGGGCGAGTATCTGCTGCTGACCTATCATGAGGAATACCGTCACCTGATCACCGAGGAAGAAGCCCGGCTGGCCGTTTTGAGGGGTACAACCGTCTACGGCTATGCCTACGACGATAATGGCATCGGCTCTTTCGTGGAGCTTACACGCAATTCAAGCGGTCTGTGGCTGTACGGCGACAAGCAGCTGTATTCCGCCAGGGAGTTCTTTACGTATCACGAGGATGTATGGACCCACAGACGGGATCTGGATGCCCGTGAAATCCATGCTTACGGCACCGGGGCCAATTTCACGCCTGCCGACGGTCACGACAACATGTACACCCGTGAAGAAACCACGAATGCCAATCCCCAGCTGAATGTGTATTATGATGCGTTGGTGCCCGTTTCTGTTGGTGCCAATGGCTCCGGCGGTACCAACCCCAACCTGATCGCTTCCACCCAGAGTCTTGGCTCTAACGGTGGTACCCGGGTACAGTACGGCATTGAGATGGCCAACAAGGTCTTCGAGGCTAATCCTCTGCCCGCCGACTCCGACCGGGTGCGGATCATGGTGATGTTCACCGACGGTCTGCCCGGCACCGGTACGTTCGACGAAACCGAGGCTAACGCAGCCATCAAGCTGGCCTACACCGCGAAGAACACCCACAACGCCTATTCCTATACCATCGGTCTGTATCCCAGCGATGGCGTCAACGCCACGGACGATGAGGCCGTCTATATGAACGCGGTATCCTCCAACTATCCCAACGCCCAAAGTATGGACGACGTGATGCAGCCGGCTTCCTATGTGGTGGCCGAGGATGGTGCAACCCTGAACGACGGCGATACCTATTATGTAAAGTATAACAACACCTACTATACAGTCAAATACGGCCGTGTTCGTGTCAGCGGCTCCTGGTCCCGGCAGTACTGCTGGTACTACACCAGAAACAACACCAATTACCGGATTTCTACGGCGACCAACCCGGCTGTCTCCGGCGGTATGGTGGGCAGCTTTACCATCTACACCTACCGGTCCGCAGGCTATGTGGAAACACCCTATTCCGGCTACTACTCCACTACGGACAGCGAACAGGATCTGAAGGATTACTTCGCCCACGTTATGCAGGAAATCACCACCCATATCACCCGGGAGATCATCCTCCACGAGGATACCATTCTCCGGGATATTATGGGGCAGGGTCTGGTGCTCACCCCCGGTACCGTCATCACCGCCTATAAGGTGGCAGGTTCTTACACCGCTGACGGCATCGTATGGGCGACTACCAAGGAGCAGGTGGCCCAGCTGACGGTTCCTGATCTTGCCAATGGCGAGCTGTACTCCCCGGAGACCACCTCCATCCAGTATTATCTGGAGGACGGAAGCGTGGTCACCAAGGAGAACGTACCCTATATCTCTGTTTACAATCTGGGCAAGACCAATGTGACAAACCCGGACGCACCGGATTATCATCCCCATACGGTGGATATTACCGGCTACGATTTTGAGAACTGGTACATCAGCGAGGAGCACACCGACGGCTACAAGATGGTGGTTGAGATCACCCGGGTGGAAGCCCGTGATGATGTACACTGGGGCCGCTCCACCGCCACCAACAATGACCAGTCCGGTCTGTGGCTGCCCGCCGATGAAAACGGCAACCGGGAACTGCTGCTTCCCTTCACGCAGCCCACCACCATCTTTGTGGAACGGGCCTATGTGCTGGACTACGGCAAGGAATTTATCCTCTCCAACTGGTACTTTGACAGCGAGGACGGCAAGATCGCCATCCCCCTGCATCTGGATTGCAACACCGCTGACGGCATGAACTGGTTTGACCCGGCCAACCCCAACCTGTCCAACGCCATCAACGGTACTTACGGCAACACCAAATATGGCAATGTGCGTATTGAGAACGGTCAGGTGATCTACACTCCCACCACCATGAACTGGCACGGCTACGACGAGTTCTATGTGTTCGGCAACACCTGGCGTAAGACTGTTCTTGCTCAGGATGCCAACGTAAACGGCAATCTGTGGAACAAGGTCACCGTCATTCCGGCCAACAACATTTATTACGAGGATTCCTTCCTCACCACGGAGGATTCCACCGTCAACGGCTTCGAGGGCTTCACCTTCTCCGATGGCTGGACCGACATTCTGGGCAGCAACGCCGGGGAGAATACGGAAGTCCCTGAGCATCTGGAGAGCGCACCCTACGGCGATGTCCACGGCTGGACCGATTCCCTGGGCGACGACATCGAGTTCACCGACGGCAACGCCCACTTCACGAACACAATGGGTGCATCTGCCCAGTTCACCTTCACCGGTACCGGTGTGGATGTGTACACCCGCACCAATGCCCAGTCCGGTATGGTAGTTGCGGTTCTGATTCAGCATCAGCAGAACGAGGACGGTACCACAGAATTGGTAGAGATCAAGTCCATTGCCATGGACAATCTGGCGGTATCCGGTGATTACTATCACATTCCCACCGTTTCCTTCGATAAGCTGGTCTACGGTACCTACACCCTCCAGTTGATCGCAACGGAGGCGACCTCCGAGGAGGGCAGCCGCTACGAGTACTACATCGACGGTGTCCGTGTCTACAACCCCTTGGGCAGCACCACCAACTATGCCGCGGACATCGTCAAGGAAGCCTACGGCCTGGAGCTGAATGCGGTGTTTACCGAGGTCCGTGATATTCTGCTGGATTACGGCGATTTCAATGTGGATATGCCCGACGATGAGATCAAGGGTGCGGTGTTCATCGACCAGATCAAGCCCGGTCAGGAGAGCGGAAACGATCAGGCCGGCATCGGCGTTCCCACCTACGAGGTTGGCACTTTTGAAAAGTACGGTCCCAAAAACGAGGTCTACCTGAGTGCAGGACAGGCAATTGTTTTGAAGGTGGACCCCACAAACACCTACTACGTGGGTCTGAAGAGCCTCACCGGCGGTGCTGTGGACGCCCTTGTCAGCGGCATCACCCAGGCAGATCCCACGGCCATTCGCATCACCCACACCACGGATATGTACTACCAGGTGACTCCCGTGGATGGCTATATCGTCATCCAGAACGGCAATACGGACGGACATCTGCTGTCCATCACCAATCTGCGTACCACCAACGCCGACGATCCTGCACCGGATGGCGGTGTACAGGCAATTATGCGGGAAGAAGCGGTGCTGGTAATGCGTCGCTTTGCCCGGCGGCTGGCCGCACCTCCGGAAACGCCTGAGGCACCCGCTGTGCAGGAAGATCCCATTTTGTTACTGACCGGCGTACTGTTTGCTTCTGTACGCGACTGGCTGAAATCTGAGTAAAGGAGGATAGAATATGAAATCCAATTACACAAAACCCTTCCTGGCTATGGAAATGTTTTCCCTGATGCAAACCGCAGCCCGGGATTGTGCCGATTCTATCCCCGCGGATCAGGTCAACTACACCGATCCCAGCCGCTGTGTCTGGGACTTGGGCGGCGGCACTACGGTGTTCGTAGCCGGCAGCAACTGCGTACTGGACGGCGAAGCCATGGGCATCGCCTGTTACAACAACCCCAGTGAGGGGAACTATATCTTCCGTTCTTAACGGTCTTAAGCCCCCGGGGATGCTATGATCTCCGGGGGCACAAGGAATGCTTATGGAATATCATTTTGAGCTGGCGGGTCTGCATACGGTACTGTGTACACCCGAAAAAATGGAAATATCCCAGCGCCTGCGGCCCTTTTTGATAGGGGAGCAAGGGAATGCGGACTGCACCATCCGGGTGCAGGATGTAACGGAGCTGCCCCAAATGTCGAATTTTGGCACTTGGTTCGGCCCGGAATATTACGATCATAAACGTATCTTTCACTGTACTGCCGATGCCCGTACACCCTTTGCGGTGACGGAGCTTTTGGAAGACGGTAATGTAAAAATTTCGGTTTTGCCCGCCTATTTGTCTTGGTTTTCGGGCTTTTCCGGGATTTTTAACAGAATTGGTTTGGAAAATTTGCTGTTGCAGCATCATGGCTTGCTGCTGCACGCTTCATTGATAGATCATGGCATTGCCTTCGCCGGGCCCTCCGGCATAGGCAAATCCACTCAGGCAGCCCTTTGGGCACAGTATGCCGGGGCGGAAATTCTCAACGGAGACCGGGCGGCCATCCGGAAAACAGGGGATGGCTGGTTTGCCTACGGCTCGCCCTACGCCGGCACCTCCGGCATCTACCGCCGGGGCTGTGCAAAGCTGCGTGCCATCGTGGTGCTGGGACAGAGCGAGAAAAATTTCCTGCGGAAGCTATCGGCAACGGAGGCTTTTGCGAAAATTTACCCGGAAATGTCGGTACATCGCTGGGACAGAGAATTTGCAAAAAACGCAGCGGATTTGTGCATCCGCCTGCTGGAAGAAACACCGGTTTATCTTTTGGAATGCCGCCCGGATGAAACAGCGGTGCAGCTACTCAGGAAAGGACTTGACCTATGAATTCCGTTCCCGTATCCCCACCCGTAACGGAATATCTCTACCGGAAAGCAACCGCTGCCGGTACGCCCCTGAGCGGCACCTTTGAGCTGACCCCGGCGTGCAATATGCACTGCAAAATGTGCTATGTACAGTCTGTTCCCCAGACACCCCTTGCTACCGCCGCCCAATGGCTGGATCTGGCGAAAGAGGCCCGGGATGCGGGGATGCTGTATCTGCTGCTCACCGGCGGCGAGCCGTTTATGTATCCGGAGTTCCGAGCTTTGCTGGAGGGACTTCACAAGCTGGGGCTTCTGGTTACCCTCAACTCCAACGGCACGCTGATCGATGAAAATGTGATTGCGTGGCTGAAAAAATGCCCCCCGGTGCGTGTGAACATCAGCCTGTATGGGGCATCGGACGAAACCTACGGAAAGCTCTGCGGCAATTCCAAAGGCTATACGCAAGTAACGAAAGCCATCGATTTACTGCTTTCTGCCGGTATTTCCGTGAAATTAAATTGCAGCCTGACCCCCTATAATGCGGCGGATTTGCACCAAATGGCGAAATATGCGGCAGAAAAGGGGCTGTATCTGCAGGTTGCCACCTATATGTTCCCCCCGGTGCGGCGGGATGCGTCCATGGTAGGGCAAAATGACCGATTCTCCCCGGAGGCGGCGGCCTACTATATGGCATACGCCGACTATCTGACCATGGGAGAAGAAAAATTTTTGGAAAAAGCTGCTCCCGGCATCCCGGAGGATACCTGTGCAAGCCCTGACGGCATCCGCTGCCGGGCAGGAAGATGCAGCTTCTGGGTCACCTGGCAGGGGCAGCTGCTCCCCTGTGGCATGTTCCCCAGTGCGGGAAGCTGCAACGTCTTTGAAAACTCCTTTGCAGATGGCTGGACGCAGGTAAAGGCAAGCACTGTCGCCATCCGTCTGCCGGAAAAATGTGCCGGCTGCTCCGTCAAGGATTCCTGTCGGGCCTGCGGTGCAATGGTGGTCACGGAAAGTGGCTGCTTTGACAAGGTGCCCCAATATCGCTGCGATATGATGCATGCCTATCCTGCCCAGTATAGCCGTGTGAAGGAGGAAATCTTATGGGCAAGAAAAAATTCAAAATCTTAATCGGTATATCCTGCGTGGTCGTGCTGGCTTTGGTGGTGGGCCTGGCCCTGTATCTGGACAGCCAGTCCGATGACCCGATTTTCGGTATTTTTCGTCCGGATTCGGACTTTACCCGCCCGGATGACATTGGCCCCATCAATCCCGTGCCCGGCGTGCCGGTGATTCCCCCGGAGGAGCTGCCTCCGACAGTGGAGATTCCGGTACTGACCTTTCCCTGCAAGATTCCCAGTCACGGCCTGACCATTGAACGCATCGCACCCTACACCGGTCTGTTCGTGGAGGACGGCACCAATATTCAGGTAGAGAATGTGGCCATGCTGCTGGTGACCAATACCGGTAAGCAAAGTGTGGAATATACCCAGATTTGCATCCGGTACGGGGAGGAAACGCTGCTGTTTGATGTTTCCGCCCTGCCTGTTGGTGAACGGATTGTGGTGCAGGAAAAATACTGCAAGCCGATTCCTCAGGGGGATGCCACCTCTGCTACCGCACTGGTGATCTACCGGCCGGATATGGCGGTTACCAACGACAAGGTTTCTGTGGTGGACAATGGCGATAACACCCTGACCATCACGAATCTGACAGAGGATACGATTCCCACCGTTCGTGTTTTTTACAAGTATTACATGGAAAATGAGGATGTTTTTGTGGGCGGTATCGCCTTCACAGTCCGGCTGACCCGCTTGGCCGCCGGTGCAAGCATCACCATCCAGCCCACCCACTATAACAGCACCACCAGCCGGGTGGTGATGACCCAGACCTACGACAGCGAGGTGTGAGCAATGAAACTGAAAGGCGAATTCATTCTGCGTACCTTGCAGGATGACATTGTGGCCATTCCGGTAGGACACACCGCACTGGAGCTGAACGGGATGGTACTGCTCAACGATGTGAGCAAGGTAATCTGGCAGTGCCTTGCGTCCGATTGCCAGCTTTCCCAAATCGTCACCGCAGTGACGGATGCCTTTGAGGTAACCACCGAAGAAGCAGAAGCGGATATTTTGGAATACTTAAACAAGCTCCGGGACGCGGGCCTTTTAGAGGAGTAAGCAAAAGATGGCAGAGTATAACAATCCACAAGTAGATATTCAGACCGATGATATGGACACCCAAGAGCCGGTGCTGTTTTTTCGGGATATTTTCCAGAGTGCCTGCAAGCTGTGGTGGCTGGTGGCACTGCTGGCGGCATTGTTTGCCGGTGCGGGTCTGCTGTACGGCATCAAAAACTATGAGCCTCTATACAAGGCAGAAGCCACCTTTACGGTGGAGACCTACACCTCCCAAGGCGGCTACAACTTCTTCTATGATAATCACACCGCCGCTCAGATGGCACTGACCTTCCCCTTTTTGCTGGACAGTGACCTGTTGCTGGATCGGGTTAAGATCGATTTGGGGACGGAGATCCTCAACGGTACGCCCAAGGCAGAGGTAATTGAAAATTCCAATATGTTCACCCTGTCCGTCACCAGCCGGGACCCTCAGGCCGCCTACGACATTCTCCATGCTCTGATTCAGAATTATCCGGAGGTAGCGGAGTATGTCATCGGCAAGACCCAGCTGAATATGATCGATTATCCCCAGTTTCCCTCTCAACCCGACAACGAAAAGGAGCATCTTCTCTCTGCTGCCGTGGGCTGTTTGATCGGTCTGGTTCTGAGCGTGATGGTTATTATTCTTCACGCCATCACCCGCAATACCGTCCGCAAGGAATCGGACATTACGGAAAAGCTCTACACCAACTGGGTGGGCAGTATTCCTCTGGTAGTTCCCAAGCGGACGGACCGTACCCGGGAATTTAATCTGAACATCCACAACAGCAAGGTGGGTACGCCCTTTAAGGAGAGCATCCGTGGCATCGGCTTGCAGGTGGTTCGACAGATGGAGGACAAAAAGGTTCTGCTCCTGACCTCCACCACTGATGGTGAGGGTACCACGACCATTGCCAAAAATCTGGCATTGGAGCTGGCAGATCAGGGTAAGCAGGTTGTGCTGATCAACGGCGAGCTTCACAAGGAGCAGTCCGACGGCACCGGTCTGGAAGACTATCTGCTGGGCAAATGCCCCCTGGAAACCCTTCTGGAAAGCAATGCCCAGGAACCGGTTCGTTTCTTCGGTTGCAGCCGTGCCCTGAACGAGCGGGAAATTACCCGAAGCATCGGGCCAATGGCACAACTGATCCAAAAAGTCCGGGAGCAGGCAGACTATATAATTCTGGATGCCCCCATCTGTCAGCGGCTGGACGCACTGAGCGTAACGGCAGAATCCGCTGAAGCAATTTTGTATGTAATCCAGCAGGACAAGCCCAAGCTGCCCCAGGTGATGAATTGCTTCGAGGATTTGAATCAATTTGACGCGAAAATTCTCGGCTGCGTGCTCAACAGTGTCCGCACCGGTGTTACCGGCTATGGCTACGGCTACGGTTACGGCTATGGCTATGGTTATGGCAGAAGCTATCACTACGGTCGCTATGGCGGTTACGGCTATGGAGAAGACAAAAACAGCAAGGGCGAAAAGGCATGAAAATTTGTGACATACATTCCCATACCCTGCAAGGGGTGGACCACGGGGCAAGGGATTTGGATACCGCATTACAGATGCTTTCCAACGCCGTGGCAAGCGATGTGGAGTCTCTGATGCTGACACCCCATTTTGACCTTTCCGATTGTTCTGCGGAGGCCCTTTGGACACAGATGCAGACCCAATTTGCGATCCTCCGGGATGCGGCAGCGGAGCTGCCCATCCGACTGGCCCTGGGTGCGGAGGTGCATGTTTCGCCGGCACTGCTGGAGCAGCTGGACAGTGTGAAATTGCCCACCCTCAACGCAAGCCGGTACCTGCTGACGGAGTTTCCCATGGCATTCCCGGAAAGCCGGTTTGTACCGGTGCTGGAAAAGCTTCTGGAGCGGAACTATATCCCCCTGATTGCCCACCCGGAACGCTATGCCGCAGTGTGCCAGCAGCCGTGGATCACAGAGCAATGGCTGGATATGGGCTGCCATCTGCAAGTGACCGGCAGCAGCATTCAGGGTCACTACGGCAAACACACCCGGCAAGCCGCCGCGGAGCTGCTGCAACGGGATCTGGTGGCCTGCGTGGCCAGCGATGCCCACGGCGTTTACGAACGCACCAACTATCTCATGGGCGTCTACGACCATCTGAGTGTTCATTTTTCAAAGGCCTATGCCCAGTGCTTGCTGCACAGCAATCCTCTGCGTATCTGGCAGGACGAAAACTTATAGAAACGAGGAAGAAACATGCGCTATTTCCGAATTGGCATTGTGATTCTGTTTGTAGCCAGCCTGATTTTTTCCGGCTGGGCACAGTATCAATATAATAGCGGCCGGAACACCGACTTCCCGGTGATCAAAAACGAGGTGGGTGTTCTGGAAATCAGCGTTAACGACCCGGAGGAGGCCATTTTCCGGGGCCTGACCGCCACCGACGCCACCGACGGCGACCTGACTGACCAGATTATGGTGGCATCCGTCTCTCATTTTCTGGAGCCGGGGCTGGTAAATGTGAAGTATGTAGTCTTTGACAGCCACAACAACGCATCCTCTTTAAGCCGCCGTGTCCGCTATACCGACTACGAAAGCCCCAAATACAGCATGGACAAGGCACCCATGTATATGGTGGGCAACTCCTTTGACCTGCTGGATCATCTGAAAGTGGAGGATTGTCTGGACGGTGACATTTCTGACCGGATTCGGGTCATCTCCAACATGGTAAACAACTACTCCGAGGGTGTGTATCCGGTGATTTTGGAGGTTTCCAACTCCTGCGGCGATACCTCCCAGCTGAATCTGTGGGTGCATTACACCTACACCGATTACAATGTGGAAATCAAGCTGCATCAGTATGTGGTGTACCATCCTCAGGGAGAAAAATTTGACCCCTACCAGTACATCGCCTCCGTGGCGGATGCGAACCTGAATCCCCTGAATGCCGAAGATGTGCAGATTCAGGGCAGCCTGGATGCAAACAAGCCGGGCATCTATCAGCTTGTGTACAGTTATGCCGAGGGAAAATTGGCAGGAAAATCCGCCATCACCGTGGTGATAACGGAAAGGCAGGCATAAATGAAAGAAAAAGTCATTCGTCTGGATGAGATCAATTTTTACGCACTGGCTGCGGTATTGCTGAAGAATCTGTGGGCGATTGTTCTGCTGTGCATCAGTGCGGTGCTTTGTTTCTCCTCCATTTCCCAGCTGACCTATGTGCCCCGCTATACCTCCACTGCCACCTTTATGGTCAGTGCCAAGGACGGTACCAGTGCCTACAACTCCCTGACCACCACCCAGAGTATGGCCACGGTATTTGTGGAAGTGTTCCAGAGCAATGTACTCCGGGAAAAAGTGGCAGAGCAGATGCCGGAAAAGGAATTTGACGGCGTTATATCCACCACTACCATCTCCGAGACCAACCTTTTAATCGTGACGGTAACCTCCGAGGAGCCGGACACCTCTTTCCGGGCACTGGAGCTGGTCATCGAGAATTACAGCTCGATTTCGGACTATGTATTTTCCAACGCCCAGCTGGAGGTCATTAAAGACCCGGTGATTCCCATCGTGCCCTCCAATCCCCTGATACTGGAGGAGGCATACGGACTGGTGGCGATCATTGCGGCACTGGTGGGCATTGCCATCGTGATTGCCATCTACATAATGCGGGATACGGTCAAGACCGTCAAAGCCGCCAACCGGAAGCTGGACGCAAGACTCCTGCGAACCATCAACCACGAGGAGAAGAACAAGACCCTGCGGTCCAAGTTCCAGCGGAAAAATTCCGCACCTCTGATTACCAATTCCCTGATCAGCAAGGGCTTTATTGAGGACAATTTGAGCCTCAGCTCCAGTCTTGCCTACCACATGCGTAAGCAGAAGCAAAAGGTGCTGATCGTCACCTCCGTGGGCGAAAACGAGGGCAAATCCACCGTGGCGGCCAACTTGGCGTTGGCGCTGGCAGAGAAACAGCACCGCGTGGCGCTGTTGGATTGCGATTTCCGTAAGCCGGCCATCCACAAGATTTTTGAGGTGGACACCACAGACGCTCCTTTGCTGACCGAATGGATCCTGGGGGATGCCGAGTCTATCGCCGAGGGTTTGTTTCCGGAGAAAAAACACGGTGTGACGCTGGGCGTCAGCAAATCGCCGGGCAAGCAGCTGATTCACCTGCTCAACAACGGTCGCTTGGCGCAATTTTTGCAAAAGCTACGCGGCGAAATGGACTACATCATTTTAGATACGCCACCCATGATGGCTGTCGCTGACGTGGAGTCCATTGCCGCTTTGGCGGATACGGCGGTGCTGGTGGTACGCGCCGATTTTATGCCTGCCTCTGCCATTAACGAGGGCTTGGATCGCCTGCGCCGCAGCGCGCCGGAGGTTTGTGGTTTTGTGCTGAACAACTATCGCACTACAATTCGATAACCATAAAAAAGAGCGCTCCGCTATGGCGGAACGCTCTTTTTTTATGGATGTTAAGATGTGGCCACTGCCTCGATGCGGTTGCCACGGATGGCGTAGACACGGTGGCTGATATTCTGTACGCTGAGACGGTGGGTGGTGACGATACAGAGACGCCCTTTTTGGGCCTCGAGGATGTTCTTCAGCACCCGCTGCTCGGTATCGATGTCCAGCGCACTGGTGCACTCGTCCATCAGCAGGATGGGGGCAGGGGAAAGCAGCGCACGGGCAATGCACAGCCGTTGCAACTGTCCCTCGGAAAAGTTGCCTTGCTCCCGCACGGGGGTATCCAACCCCAAGGGGAGGCGGCGTACGAATTCGTCGGCACAGGCCAGTCGAAGTGTCTCGTACAGCTCCTCGTCGGTGGCTTCGGGGCGGAGAAGACGCAGATTCTCCGCCACCGTACCGGAGAACAGCGTATTGCCTTGGGGCACATAGGCGAACAGAGAACGGGTGGCGGCGGAGAGGGGGATGGCGGTGCCGTCCTCGCTTTGAATGGTCAGGGTGCCGCTTTGAGGGGCGATGATGCCCAGCAACAGGCGCAACAGGGTGGTCTTGCCCTCGCCGGAGGGCCCGATGACCGCCACAATCTCGCCGCTGTCAGCGCGGAAGTGGCTGTCGACCAGCACGTTTTCACCCTCTTGATAATGATAGGAGATGGCGTTGCCCTGCACCGAGAGCACTCCGTTCCCATAGGTTTCCGTAAAAGCTCGGGCGGCGTCCGTATCTCCGGCATCCTCGGCAGGGAGATTAATGATGGCCATAATGCGGCCTGCGGCGGTGGCGGCGGTAATGGTGCCGGGGATCAATGCGGCCAGGGCGGAAAAGGTGGCGGACAGCGAGCCGGACAGCTGGAGAAACAGCGCCATAATACCCACCGAAATCGCGCCTTGATGCAACAGATAGATGCTCCACAGAAGGCACAGCATAGCCACCACGGTGCCCACCAAAGACATTAAGGTGTTCTTGCGAATGGAAAAACGGGTGTATTCCAACACCGCATCTTTGTATTGCTCCTGCAGGCGGCGGTGTTGTTGGGAATAGGCATCGGTGCGGTTAAAGGATTTGATCAGCTGGATATGCTGAAAGGATTCCTCGTTAAATACGGTCATCTCGCTGCTGAGATCGCGCATTTTTTGATTGTGGTGGCGCATC